>CAILAF010000029.1 GCA_903832075.1 uncultured Chitinophagaceae bacterium | reverse complement strand
CCATTTGCGATTACTTAAAAAATTATTCAATTGATTTTGCAGTGTTACAAAAATTTTTTTATCAATAGAACTATTTACACGGCTTGCATTGATTGATATTCTTGCCTGCAACTCTTGCGAATATGAATAAACATTACATAAAAGAAAAATAAAAAGTATAATATTTTTTTTATCCATAATTGACCTGAAAATACATTGACTAAATTAATCTTAATCCAATACAATGCAAGTAACAAAAAACGGCAGTAATATTACTGCCGTTTAAAAATTATTTATCATAAATTATTATCTAAACAAATCGTTTTCTTTGTTCTTGCGATAATAGACTTTACTCTCCATAAATTCTTGAGTGGCCAAGATTGCAGGATTTGGCATTTTTTCATATGCTCTTGAAATTTCGATTTGCTCTTTGTTTTCATGAATTTCTTCCAAGCTATCAGTATGACTTGCAAATTCTTCCAATTTATTGTGCAACTCTTCTCTTAAAGAAATATTGATCTGATTTGCGCGACGACCAATAATTGCAATTGATTCGTACAAATTACCAGTATGATTTTTAATATCAATGAGGCTTTTTGTTTCAACTACACTTGGTGTATTACTGCTGAGATGTCTTCTTAGCTTGCTCATTTTTTATTTTGTTTAAAATGTTTGTGGTTTGATTTTTATATTGTTTTACTTCATTGGTTAATTTACTATCAGTAAATCTTTCTAAAAAATCCGAGCATTCTGAAAGTACTTTCTGAAATCGTTCAACTTGTTTATCCTCTATACTTTCATCAGCATATTTAAAATATGCTTTAATCACTTCTAATTTATATTCATCTGCACGTTTAGAATCAGGAAAATTTTCTGATACTGTTCCAAAAGCTATCGCTGAAGCTTTATAATGTCCTAAATTGTAATACAGTTCTGCACTTTTATATTCTTTCAGCTCTAACTTCTCTCTGCATTTATCCATAATATCACTTGCATCTTTTGATCTCGGAGAAGTAGGATGCGTATTAATAAAAGCTTGCATTAAGTTCATTGCCTTGTTTGTTGGCGTTTGATCTAATTCAACTTTAGGTGATTGCCTGTAAAAGCAATATGCTCTCATATATTCGCACTCTTCAGATTTACTGCTTGAAGGAAAATATTCTGTAAATGTTTTAAAAATATTTTCAGCATTAGCATAATCCTTTTCATAATAATAACAATAACCAATTTTATAATACATATCCTCGTAACGTGCATCACCTTTCAAAGAAGGAACTAAACTTTCAAACAATTCCTGAGCATTACTATATTTTTTCTTTGCATAGTACTGTTCAGCCATTTGATATTTAAACTCAACATCTTTACTTTTATAAATAGAAGCAAACTTATTACTTTTCTTAGTAGATGTTTTAGCCGTCTTATCTGTCTTATCTTCTTTTGGCTTATTCGAGCTAGCCAATTTACGATGATGAAAACATGAAACCAACAGCACAGAAACACATAACATTAATACAATTCTTATCATACAAGTGCGCAAAGGTAATTAATTGGCAGCAATTTATAAACTGACAGTTGATTAAAACAGGAATCTAAGTTAAGATTAACATAAAACGCCTTCCGATAATTGAAAGGCGTTTTAGCAACGGATATATCTAAAAACTAATTTGTATGTCTCAATTGTGGATGAGGAGCAGGTACCACATTTGGTCCACTTTCGGTTGTCGCTTGAAGATTCACAATATTAGAATCACCTTGTTGTCCATACTCAAAGATGAATCTACTTTCAGCAATACCTTGTTTTTCCACCAAATAACGTATTACATTATTAACTCTATCCCAACTGGTTTGTTGTGAACTTTTATTGGCAAAAGCAAATCCTACCACTTTAATATTACATGCCGGGCTAGATTTTATTTTTTGAGCTACAGCATTTAAAGTAATCTCCATTTCTTTTGTTACATAAACTGTATTAGGTTTGAATTGAATAGAAGGTAACTCTCCAATTGAACAACCTGAATTTCCGGCACCGCCTCTATTTGCAGCATTCCCCCCACCCCAAACATTCATGTAAGCACTATCTCCACGTTTAATGCCATCCATGATTTCTTTACAACAAGCAGGTTCAGGACAAGTACCAACACCATCGGCATTTACCGGGAAACATTTTTGAGGAGTTAATAACTCTTTATCTCTACAATCAGGCACCCCGTCACCATCAGTATCTCTTGAGACCCCATGAGAATCAACAGGACAGCCTTTTGGTGTATTTGGCTCCAAATCGAATTGATCAGGTACTCCATCACCATCTGCATCATCTAATTTTATTTTTGGCAGTTTCATTCTTTGAGGGGAATTCAATTCCTTATATGCAAACTCTAAAGGGTTTAACCACCATAATGGAGCAACACGTTTTGTTTCATCTCCTAAATTTATACCTGTACCTATGTGAATGAATCCAATTTGATCATTATGAGTTCTATTTATATATAAACCTGGAAGTACAACTTGTTTAGACCAACCGTCAATGTAACTATCATTAGTTAGATATTCTTTGTACTCAAAGAACAATGACCATTTAGGTCCAATTCTATATTCTGCTCCTACTCCTAATGAAATAGATGGAGCAATTGACCATTGATGATTTAATGAAGGTCCTGAACCTTGTGTGGCTTGCGTTTCATAACCACCATTAAACATCGTTCTTAACTTACTTAATATCAAAGATTTTGAAGTATAATTATTTAATATATTTTCAACTAAATATCTGCTTCCAGTACGATCAGTTAAGTCCAATTTAGTATCATAAAATATTGCAGAAAAGCCAGCAACACCATAAATATTCCATCGTTGCTGACTTTTATGAAACATGATATTATTAAAAGAAACAATTCCTTCTAAAGAAGGAACAAATGCCATAGTCCTATAATTGTGTACATATCCATCAGGAGCATTGCCATATAACTGCTGGATTTTAGGGTTATTAGCAAAATCAAAATTAGCTCTATAATCTAACCCTAACATATTATAATAAGCTAAAGAACCTCGAACTGAAAAAACATAACCAAGTGCTTTTCGCATATAAGCACCTAACCCAATTGCATAACTACCTAAATCAGTGCTAGCTCCTTTTGTAGTCCAAGGGCAAGCTCCATTTATAAAAGGCAATCCACCAAAAAAACCAACTTGCAGCATATCCCTCGGTTTAACTGGAAAATTGCTTTTATTTTGTAAAAAATCAATTTGTTCAGACATTTTTCTTGGAGCAATATAAGCAGTGTCTAAATAATCATGTGCACCTCCTAATTGAGCTATTAGTTGTACACCACAACTAAGAAAGATAATCAAGAGTAGGATAATTTTTCTAAACATTTTTAAACATTAATGGGTTTGCTTTCAAACAAACAAATGAATATTATCGTAAAAATATATTAATAAAACGCTGTCTTCCCAATAAGTTAGTGCTTGGTGAATTAATAAATTTTACAAATGAAATAATGCACAGATGTTAATAACAAACAAAGCCTCATTAAAATGAGGCTTTGTTTGTTATTAATAAAAAAAGAATAAAATACTATTTGCTCTTTAGGTTTGGATGAGGTGCAGGAACTGAATTTGGACCATCTTCAGTTGTACCTTGTAAATCTACTGTATTTAAAGATCCTTCGAGGCCATAAGTAAACACAAATCTATTTTCGGCGATTCCTTGTTTTTCAACTAAATATTTTTGAATAGCACTTACTCTTTCCCAACTTAATTGTTGAGCAGCTTTGCTAGACGCACCAT
>CAILAF010000028.1 GCA_903832075.1 uncultured Chitinophagaceae bacterium | reverse complement strand
TGTTCCTGCACTTTTATTATGTTGCTTAAGTGAAACATAACAAATCACCATTAATCCTTTATTCACTTTCACATGATCAACCAAAGCCCCATATTGTTTAATAATCCCATTGTTTTCTAATCGTTTTATTCTTTCATGAACAGGTGTTGTACTTAAATGAACTTTATCAGATATTTCTTTCACTGTTATCCTTGCATTATGCTGCAATAGTTTTAATATCTGCATATCAATTGCATCCAATGAATATTCATGAATAGTTGTTTGTTCTTTTTTAGTTGCTTTTGCCATAAGAATTTAAATGTTTATTCTAAAAAAAATAATATAAATATACATCTATTCTAAATTATTCAATGATTGCATTATTTTATTCTATCCTTCTATCTTTGTCGCTTAAACAAAAAATATGTCAACATTATCAAAATCAATAGATTTCAGTCTGCCCTATAAAGTAGCTGATATAAGTTTAGCCGAATGGGGTCGTAAAGAAATTCGCTTAGCCGAAGCAGAAATGCCTGGCTTAATGGCATTGCGTTCAGAATATGGTGCATCACAACCTTTAAAAGGTGCACGCATTGCAGGTTGCTTACACATGACCATTCAAACTGCTGTATTAATTGAAACATTAGTTGCATTAGGTGCAGAAGTAAAATGGAGTTCATGCAATATCTTTTCCACACAAGATCAAGCTGCTGCTGCTATTGCAAAAGCCGGTGTAGGTGTTTTTGCATGGAAAGGACAAACACAGGAAGAAGCCGATTGGTGTATTCAACAAACATTATTTTTTGGTTCAGAAGATCGCCCTTTGAATATGATTTTGGATGATGGTGGTGATTTAACAAATATGGTATTTGATGTTTATCCAGAATTTGTAAAAGGAATTAAAGGTTTATCAGAAGAAACTACAACAGGCGTTCATCGTTTATACGAAAGAATGGCGAAAGGAACTTTACCAATTCCTGCAATCAATGTAAATGATTCTGTTACTAAATCAAAGTTTGATAATAAATATGGTTGTAAAGAAAGTTTAGTTGATGCGATCCGCAGAGCAACAGATGTGATGATGGCTGGAAAGGTTGCTGTGGTGGGTTCTTATGGTGATGTAGGTAAAGGTTCTGCTGCTTCATTAAAAGGTGCAGGTTGCAGAGTAATTGTTACTGAAGTTGATCCTATTTGTGCATTGCAAGCTGCAATGGATGGCTTTGAAGTTAAACCAATGATCAAAGCAGTTGCTGAAGCAGATATAATTGTTACCGCATCAGGTTGCAGAGATTTAATTAGTGAAAAACATTTTCGTTTAATGAAAGACAAAGCGATTGTTTGTAACATTGGTCACTTTGATATTGAAATTGATATTGCCTGGTTGAATAAAAATTATGGTCATACAAAAGATACCATCAAACCGCAAGTAGATATTTATAATATTGAAGGAAATGATGTAATCATTCTTGCTGAAGGTCGTTTGGTAAATTTAGGTTGCGCAACCGGACATCCAAGTTTTGTGATGAGTAATTCTTTTTCTAATCAAACCCTTGCGCAGATTGAATTGTGGAATCATCATAGCAAATATGAAAACAAAGTTTATGTGCTACCTAAACATTTAGATGAAAAAGTTGCTCGTTTACATCTTGCAAAAATTGGCGTTGAATTAGATGAGTTAACACAAGAACAAGCCGATTATTTAGGTGTTCCTAAGAATGGTCCATTTAAACCGGAACATTACAGATATTAATACAAAACAAAAGTTGTTACCCTATAAAAACCTATTTCAATTGAGATAGGTTTTTTGTTATAACATTTTATAAATAATATTTTACAACTTATATTTGTTATCACTAAACTCATTTAATATGTCGTTACCAACTAATAATAAGAAAGGCAATGGGTTGCCAAATAAAAACCAAAAGAACAATATTCAAAGTTCTAAATTTATTACAAAACCAGGTGCAGCAAAGCCTGCAGGTGTTACAAAGAAACCAATTAAAACTGGTGGCAGCAGAGGAAGTTAATGGATGAACAATTTTATTTTTATCATAAACCCGTTTCATTAAACGGGTTTTATTTTTTTTGAATACTGTTTATTCACACCGTAGAATAACTTCTCATTTTATTGCACATCATTCAATGGTATATTTGATGATTAATAATAACAATAACATAATGAATTTTAAAAACAAAATGTATTCAGCAATCGCTGTACTAATTATTACAAGTTTAGTAAGTTGTAATAATGCATCTAACAAAAAAGCTACAAGCGATTCCGTTAAAACTATTGTTGCAAAGCCTATTCCGGGCACACCAATCAAATACGACAGTTCTAAACGTTATATCTTTTTAACTTGGGATGATTGTCCACAACCACCGGGAACTACAAATTGTAAAAACGTTTTTCATGAGCAAGGAATAAAAGCAACTTTTTTTGCTGTTGGGTTTAATCAAGTTGGACCATTCAAAAAAAGATTGATTGATTCTATAAGAAATGATTATCCAGAATTTTTATTGGCCAATCATAGTTTTACACATGGCTTCAATGATAAGTATTCAAAATTTTATTCAATGCCTGATAGTGCTTATCAAGATTTTATGAAGAATGAAAAAGATTTACAAATTCCAGTAAAAATTATTCGTTTACCAGGAAATAATACTTGGGCATCAAATGGAAGTATTCACGGACAGAAAGCCGATAATGCTTTAATTAAAAGGTTAGATACAACAGGATATAAAATTGTTGGTTGGGATTTAGAATGGGCGCAAAACGGTAAACAAAAACAACCAAAAGAAAGTGCGGTTGAAATGGTAAAAAGAATTAATCAACACTTTGATGATGGTAATACTAATGAACAAAATGCGATTGTAATTTTATCCCACGATAGATTGTTTGAGAAAAAACAATTTGCAGATTCATTGCGCCAATTTATTTCGATCTTAAAGCAAGATCCAAGAAATGTTTTTGAAACAATTGACCACTACCCTTCTGTGCAAAAAAAATAAATGAACACAGATTTATACATTACTGAAGCAACCATTGATGATGTTGAATCATTGGTTGCCTTAGTAAATAGTGCTTATCGCGGAGAATCCTCAAAGCAAGGCTGGACATCGGAAGCAGACTTGTTAGGCGGACAAAGAACTGATATTGTTTCTTTAAAAGAAATTATTCAAAATAATAACAACACTATTTTAAAATGTGTTGATAATAAAAATATTATTGGTTGTGTATTGCTTGAACACAGAATGCATTATTTATATCTTGGAATGTTAACAGTTTCTCCAACCTTGCAAGCAAAAGGAATTGGTAAGAAATTAATTATTGCTTCAGAAGAATTTGCAAAACAAAATAACATTTATAAAATAATCATGACAGTTATTTCCGTTCGTCATGAATTAATTGCATGGTACAAAAGAAATGGATTTACTACAACAGGTGAAACAAAACCATTTCCTACCGATGCCAAATTTGGTATTCAAAAACAACCATTGGAATTTATTGTGATGAAAAAAGAATTATAAAATTTTTATTCCACTTTTTTATTTTAACTACAATAAATAGTTCCAAATTTTGTAATTATGCTAATCAAATAAAAATATGGTTCAGGCTTATAATTTTTTAGCAAGCTGGCAATTGATTCCGGAGAAATGTGACTTTCAATTTGGAATTGCTCCTAAAAGCGGTAACTATAAAATTGAAAGTATTCAAAATGCAAAAGCATTAAGTATCAGCATCAATTGGGTAAGTTTAGAGAATCAAGCATTTTATACACAATACAATGTTGTTCCTGATGAACAATTACATCCTTTCGAAGACCAAGATATTGCTGATACTATTCAAGCATCTATTATTAATGCATCAACCATTCAAACAACTTTCTTTAAAGAAGAAAAAATTATTTTGGAAGTTATCAATGAAATTCTTTCAAATGGTTATATGAAAGTAACTCAGAAAGGATTGAATAAAGAACAGCAGCCTTTTATAAATATTGAAATTTACCATAAACAATTAAGCGTATTGCCTTATGCATCTTCAGTTGGCAGTGTTGCCATCCGTCCAACAAAAGAAGGCGTTATAAAACATAAAGCATTAACTGCAATGGAAGAACAAACCAATATGCAGTTAGATCAAATCAAACAACAAATAGAATTATTGGCAAGACAAGCACAAGAAATTAGAAAAAGAAAAGAATTAAGTTTAATGATTTATGAGGCGAAATTAAATTTCAAACCACAAATTGGTCATACTTATCTTTTGTATGAAAAGAAAGACAGCACATATATTTTATCTTTAATTGCGCCGCAAGAATGGGGCGGTAATGGACCTTTTAAACAATATATTTCTTCTGTACAATTATTGGCAGATCATACTTGGAAAGAAGTGTAAGATTATTCAAAACCTGTGAATGATGTAAGTATTTTGTGCAAATATGTAACTTCACAAAAAATAGATGTCGCATCTTTATTACTTCTTAAACAATTAACATTCTCTTTTACTAAAAATTAACTTTATGAAACTGAAATCAACCCTATTAATAATCTGTATAGCAGCAATGAACTTTTCTTTTGCTTCGATGATTGTTCCAGCAAAAGATTCTTCTGTGAATGTTGTTGTTACTGATTCATTAACAACTGTCAATGAAACCACTTTAAAAAATGCATTGAATGAATTTAAAAGTTTGTCGCACAAAGAAAAAATGTTTCGCATCAAAGAAGCGAAACTTGCGTTGAAAAATTATAAAGCTGCAAAAGCCAATAACGACGAGGTAAGTACCAACACGATTCTCTTGGTTATTTTAGCAATCATATTACCACCATTGGCTGTTTTATTACATGAAAATGCTTTAAACGGAAAGTTCTGGTTAAGCTTATTATTAACGTTATTATTTTGGATCCCGGGGGTAATCTATGCTTTGATTGTAATATTGGCTTAATTGTAGCCATAAATTATTTTAACCTCTTTTGTGTTTTTCAAAAGAGGTTTTTATTTTTTATACCAGCTATTGTTTAATTATCATTTTTGTAAATAACTGGTTATTAGAGGTTTTAAATTCAAATAAACACGTAATTGTTAATCCTTTTCGGGTAATCAAAAGTTTCATTGTTTTTAAATTACTTTGCATTCCCTAATGAAAACAATGAACAGAAAATTAATCATACCATTAAGTTTTATTTCGCTTTCTTTTTTATTTGGAGCAATTGTTATGGCTTCGCCTGAAAGAAACCATAAAATCATTTCATCTTATACTGAAAAAAAAATTATTAGTAACATCGAAAGTAAATTAATCATCTACGAAACTTTACAATTAAATGAATTAGGATTATCTCGCGAAGCATTTGATAACGCATTAACAGGTTATAATTATTTATTGGCTGCAGGAAAAATTTTAAACGAGAATATTATTTCTATCATTGATTTCAGTTTGCCTTCTAATAAAAAAAGATTATTTGTAATTGATTTAAAAGAAGGGCAATTATTATACAACACTTTTGTAGCGCATGGAAAAAATTCAGGATTAAAAACCGCTACTAAATTTTCTAATAAAATTGAAAGTAAGAAAACTAGTCTTGGATTTTATATTACCGGTAAAACTTATAACGGCAGTCATGGTTATTCTTTACGTTTGGATGGCACTGAAAAAGGAATTAATGACAATGCATTACGCAGAGGTATTGTAATGCACAGTGCCGCTTATGTCGATCAAGATTATGTTTCAGCACAAGGCTTCATTGGAAGAAGTTTAGGATGTCCAGCTATTCCTGTAACAATTTATAAAAATGTAATTGAAACTATCCAAAATGGCACTTGCCTTTTTATGTACAGCCCTGATAAATATTATGCAGCACATTCAAAAATAATCACACAATAAAAAGAAATAATTTATTATTAACCACCAACAACTCTCTTTTTTATATTCAATGGTTTAAGAAAACCAATACCAATAATGCTTTTGGTTTGCAAACCAGGTGAAGTTCCATTTGCACCAAATAACCGAACATTATCGTCATAGATCATATCCAAACTGTATGAAACAGAAAAGTATCTGCTTATTTTACAAGAAACTTGATTGGTCATAAAGAAATTTATATTCTGTGGATTATTTAAATAATTAGAAAAAAGATCCACTCTGCTTTTGAAAGTTACAGTCTTGGAAAAAGTATTATTATAATTGAGTGTAACAAAAGAACCCAACTGCGCCATTGTATGCTTACCGGAATCAACACCATATTTGCCTTCTTTTGAAAGAGAATTACTTAAAACAATAATTGTTCTTGATGTTAATGGAGATAAGAAAACAGAAAACTTATCGCTTACTTTATAATCAAAACCAATAGATAATAATAAATAAGCAGGCGAAAGAAATGAAGATGAATAAACAGGAATACCTCCAGGATAAGTATAACCATCAAAAAATTGAGAACGAAAATCAAATAATCCGGATATATACCATTTTCCCAAAGAATCCATTTTATAGCCGTACTTACTTAAAAAGTCAAATCGATCATCATTCTTTCTACTACCCAAAGTTGTTGATTGAACATAACCAATGTTCACATCAATATTATTATCCCAACTGTGCCTATCCTTTTTATAAAAGAAAAAATAGTTGAAATATGAACCAATATTTAAAGAAAAATTATCGCCACCTGCAGCCCAATTACTTAACGAGCCTTGTGATAAATTAAAACTTACTATACCGCCTCTTTTCCAATTCCACTTAGTACTGTCAACCTCTTTTTTAATTGTTCGGGAAGTTTCTGTTCTTAAATTACCAACCACAGCTTGCTGAGCAATAGTATTCAATCCTATTAAGCATAATAAACAATAACAAACAATTTTCTTCATTGATTTAGTTTTTGCAATGCAAAAGTAAAGACTGAATGATAAAAATTAAGGTTAAGATTCTGTCAAAGTGGCATTGATTGATGCTTTTATGTATTTTTGCTGTCCAAATTTTAAATAACAGATGGAAATATTGGAAATACAAGAAAAAGTTCATGATGAATCCAAGCAAGGTGAGGCTTTTTCTCCCTTTAAAGTTGATCCTAATCTATATAAAAAAAGATTTTATATAGAAAGTTATGGTTGTGCTATGAATTTCAGTGATAGTGAAATTGTTGCTTCCATTTTAAATACAGAAGGTTTTGGTGCAACTAAACGTTTTGAAGAAGCTGATCTGGTTTTATTGAATACTTGTTCCATAAGAGAGAAAGCTGAACAAACAGTAAGAAAAAGGTTGACAGAATTTCGAAAAACAAAAAACAAGAAGCCGGGAATGTTGATTGGTGTATTGGGTTGTATGGCTGAACGTTTAAAAACAAAATTATTAGAAGAAGAAAAATTAGTTGATTTAGTTGTTGGTCCCGATGCATATAGAAGTTTGCCGTCACTAATTGAAGAGACAGATGGAGGACAAAAATCTGTAAACGTTTTATTAAGTCGTGATGAAACTTATGCCGATATTTCTCCAGTTCGTTTAAATAGTAATGGCATTTGCGCTTTTATCTCTATCATGCGTGGATGTAATAACATGTGCAGCTTTTGTGTGGTTCCATTTACTCGTGGCCGCGAACGCAGTCGTGATGCACATTCCATCATTGCAGAAGCAAACGATTTATATAACAGAGGTTTTAGAGAAGTAACATTACTCGGACAAAATGTTGATAGTTATAATTGGATTGATGAATCAAATGGTGAAACAATAACATTTGCCAAATTGTTAGAAAAAGTTGCAAAGGTATCTCCTGATATGAGAATTCGTTTTAGCACATCACATCCAAAAGATATTACGGATGAAGTTTTATATACCATGGCAAAGTATGAGAATATTTGCAAATACATTCATTTACCTGTTCAAAGCGGCAGCAGTAGAATATTACAGTTAATGAATAGAACCTATTCACGTGAATGGTATATAGCAAAAGTTGATCGAATAAAAGAAATAATGCCCGATTGCAGTATTTCGGCGGATATTATTGCCGGCTTTTGTACAGAAACAGAAGAAGATCATCAAGATACTTTAAGCATAATGGAATATAGTAAATATGATTACAGTTATATGTTCTTTTATAGTGAAAGACCCGGAACATTAGCAGAAAAAAGATATAAAGATGATATTCCTGAAGAAACAAAAAGAAGAAGGTTACAAGAAATAATTGAAGTGCAAAATCGGTTGTCTAAAGAAAGTAATTTATTAGATATTGATAAAACATTCAAAGTATTGATTGAAGGTGAAAGCAAAAAAAATAATAAAGATTGGAAAGGAAGAAACTCGCAAAATAAAGTGCTCATCTTTCCGAAAGAAAATTATTCTTTAAATGCAGGCGATTATGTAATGGTTAAAGTTGATGAATGTACACAGGGAACTTTATTGGGAAAAATAGTGAATGAATAAAATAGTTTTTATATTATCCATTTGTTCTTTGATTAGCTTAAAAGGTTTTGGGCAGG
>CAILAF010000027.1 GCA_903832075.1 uncultured Chitinophagaceae bacterium | reverse complement strand
TCACACCACTACCATCAGCAGCAGGTTCCTGATAACCCGGATCATCAACTGCAAAACCTTGTTTAGGTAATTCATCGCCTTGTGGTGCATCTAATTTTACTTGCTCGCCATATGCATTAGATAATGTATCGGTAATTGGATTGAAAGATAGATCTCCTGCAATGGCAATAGCAGCAACCATTTCGGGCGATGCAACAAATGCATAAGTATTTGGATTGCCATCGGCACGTTTTGCAAAATTTCTATTGAATGAATGAACGATGGTATTTTTTTCTTTTTTCTCTGCACCAACTCTGTCCCACATTCCAATACATGGTCCGCAGGCATTTGTAAAAATTGTTGCGTTTAAATCTGTAAATGTTTTTAATAAACCATCGCGATCGGCAGTAAATCTAACTTGTTCTGAACCCGGATTAATTCCGAACTCAGCTTTTGTTACCAACCCTTTTGCAATAGCTTGTTGTGCAATAGAAGCAGCACGACTTAAATCTTCATAAGAAGAATTGGTACAAGAACCAATCAATCCCCATTCTACTTTTAATGGCCAATTATTTTTAGCAGCTTCATCTTTCATTTTAGAAACAGGTGTTGCTAAATCCGGAGTAAATGGTCCGTTTAAATGAGGTTCTAATTCACTTAAATTAATTTCAATTACCTGATCAAAATATTTTTCAGGAGAAGCATACACTTCAGAATCTGCAGTTAAATGTTGTTTTATTCCGTTAGCTAAATCAGCTACTTCATTTCTTCCGGTAGCCCGTAAATATCTTTCCATACTTTCATCATAACCAAATGTTGAAGTAGTGGCACCAATTTCAGCACCCATATTACAAATGGTTCCTTTGCCTGTGCAGCTCATGCTGGTAGCACCTTCGCCAAAATATTCAACAATGCAACCTGTACCACCTTTAACAGTTAATATTCCTGCAACTTTTAATATCACATCTTTTGGTGCAGTCCATCCACTTAACTTCCCTGTAAGTTTTACACCAATTAATTTTGGAAATTTTAATTCCCATGCCAATCCTGCCATTACATCACAAGCATCTGCACCACCAACACCAATGGCAACCATTCCTAAACCACCTGCATTTACAGTGTGTGAATCTGTTCCAATCATCATTCCACCCGGAAAAGCATAATTTTCTAAAACAACCTGATGAATAATGCCTGCACCGGGTTTCCAAAAGCCTATTCCATATTTATTAGAAACAGAAGCTAAGAAATCATAAACTTCTTTACTTTCAGTATTAGCAAAAGCCAAATCTTCTGTTGCACCATTTTTTGCTGTAATTAAATGATCGCAATGAACAGTTGAAGGAACTGCCACTTTTGGTCTTCCTGCCTGCATAAATTGTAATAAAGCCATTTGTGCAGTTGCATCCTGCATGGCAACACGATCCGGTGCAAAATCAACATAACTTTTACCGCGACCGAAATTTTCTAATTTTTGATCTGCATGTAAATGGGCAAATAAAATTTTTTCTGCTAAGGTTAACGGACGACCGAGTGTTTTGCGTGCTGCATCTACTTTAGCAGGCATTTCGGCGTACACTTTTTTAATCATTTCAATGTCAAAAGCCATAATTGTTTTTTTAAGTGCTGCAAAATTACGTTAAAACAAAAATCTTAGAAAATGTGTTTTATCATTTATTGAATGATTTTTTCTAATTTGCAGTTACCCCCGAAAATAAAATAAAGATATTATGAAAAGAATTCGTGCCATTTTAGAAATGCAAGCTTTTGGGGTTTGTACAGCTATTGGAGAAAGATTAGGTATTGCAACTTCCAAAATAAGGATGTGGTTTATTTATATTTCTTTCCTCACATTCGGTTCTCCTATTATTATTTATATGATCTTGGCATTTACCAGAAATATCAAAAATTATATTCTGGCTGCTAAAAGAAACCCATTGAAGAATTGGTAAATAATTTAATTAAAAAGTAAAAAGTGAAAAGCAAAAAGTTTTTGATTTTTACTTTTCACTTTTGCCTTTGTTTATATAACCGCTTTTCTCAATTTCACTAATTTCTCTAATAAATTTTCTAACAAATTTAATTGCAACATATTGGCTCCATCACTTAAAGCCACAGCAGGATTGGGATGTGTCTCAATGAATAATCCATCAGCACCTGTTGCAATAGCTGCTTTAGCAATGGTTTCAATCATTTGCGGATTGCCACCTGTTACACCACTTGATTGATTAGGTTGTTGCAAAGCATGTGTACAATCCATTATCACCGGAACTTTATGTGCTTGCATAATTGGAATATTTCTATAATCAACCACTAAATCCTGATAACCGAAAGTTGTTCCTCTTTCTGTCAACATAATTTTTTCATTGCCTGCTTTTCTAATTTTATCAACAGCAAACTTCATTGCTTCACCACTAATGAATTGTCCTTTTTTTACATTCACCACTTTATTGGTTTGTGCAGCTGCAACTAATAAATCTGTTTGTCGGCATAAGAAAGCAGGTATTTGTAAAATATCTACAAAGCTTGCAGCTTCAGCACATTCATCATGAGCATGAACATCCGATGTGGTAGGCAAATGAAAAGTTGTTCCAATTTTTTTTATCAAATCCAAACCAATATTATCGCCCAATCCTGTAAAAGATGAACCACTTGTTCTGTTTGCTTTTCTATAACTGGCTTTAAAAATATAGGGAATCTCTAATCTTTTGCAAATGGAATAGACTTTATCAGCCACTTCCATAACTAATGCTTCATTTTCAACAACACAAGGTCCGGCAATTAAAAAAAAGTTATCGGGATTGTATGATTGATGTTTGAGTAAATCTTTTAAATAAGATGGTATCATAATATATCGTTAATAAATTATGATGCGAACTTACAATCCTTTTTGTTTTCTTTGTGCTAACAATTGTTAGTATCAAAAATAAAGTATGGTAAAAGATAAAATTTTAGTGATCGGTGCATCCGGACAAATTGGTGTTGAATTAACCATGGCATTAAGAAAAATATATGGTAATGCCAATGTAATTGCATCAGACTTAAGAGAACAAAACCCTTTATTAGAAGGCACTGGCCCTTATGTTAGTTTGGATGTAATGAATAAAGAAATGTTGCATGTGCAGGTTATTCGTCAAAATGTAACACAGATTTATTTATTGGCAGCCATACTTTCTGCAACAGGAGAGAAGAATCCTAATTTGGCGTGGAATCTTAATATGCAAGGTCTTTTAAATGTTTTGGATATTGCCAGAGAAGAAAAATTACATAAAGTTTATTGGCCTTCATCTATTGCCGTATTCGGGCCAACATCACCAAAAATAAATTGTCCGCAACAAACCATTATTGAACCAATCACTGTTTATGGAATAAGTAAATATGCAGGAGAGTTTTGGTGTAATTATTTTAATCAGAGATTTGGAGTGGATGTTAGAAGTTTACGTTATCCGGGATTGATTAGTTATAAATCTGCTCCCGGTGGTGGAACAACAGATTATGCAATTGAAATTTATCAACAGGCATTGGATGAAAAGAAATATGAATGTTTTTTAAATGAGGATACTTATTTACCGATGATGTATATGCCAGATGCAATTCGTGCAACGATTGAATTAATGGAAGCACCGGCAGAAAAAATTTCTGTACGAACTTCTTATAATATTTCGGCAATGAGTTTTTCTCCAAAAGAAATTGCTGGTTCAATTAAACAACATATTCCCGAATTTAAAATTTCATACAAACCGGACTACCGTCAAACCATTGCAAACAGTTGGCCGCAAAGCATTGATGATGTTGTTGCACAAAAAGATTGGAATTGGAAACCGGAATATGATTTGAACAAGATGACAGCAGATATGATTGAAAATTTGAAATAGAGTTAGGAGATAGAATTTGGAATGTGATTTTTTGAATTATTCTAACTTCTATCTCCTGACTCTTATATTCTTACAAATGGGAAATATCTGCTACAGTTCTGTTTTCTAAAACAGATAAAGTTGCATCTCTAACTTCAATCATTACTTTATTTAATCCGCATTTTTTTTCTTCGCAATTTTTACATTTCTCATAAAAGTTTAAACTAACGCAAGGTAATAATGCAATAGGTCCATCAATTAAACGCATCACTTTTGCTAAAGGAATTTTTTCAGGAGGAAGATTAAAAAAATAACCACCGCCTTTACCTTTTTTGCTGGATAATATTCCAGCCTTTTTTAATTCTAATAAAATATTCTCTAAAAATTTTAATGGTATCTTTTTTTTCTTTGAAATTTCTGCAATCAAAACCGGCCCATCCGCATTCTTTTCAGTCAAATACATTAAAGCTTTAAATGCATATTGTGTTTTCTTTGATAACATTTTGTTATGTTTTTCGATTTCAAAAAATTAGTTATGTCAACTAAAAAATCTTTCCTTTACTAAATAAACCATTTGTATGCGAAAGTTAATTCAAATTTTATTGATAGTAATCATTGCGGCAAATGTTCCATCAAAAATATTTGCACAATTACCTAAAGCATTGGCATTTGGAAACTTTACTTATGCTGATCCTTTAGGAGCTTTGAGCAGTAGTTATAAAAATGGAATTGGCTTTGAAGTTGGCGGTGGTATTGGTTTTGGTAGAACTTTACTTTATGCAAGTACCGGATATATTAATTATAATGGAAAGAATAGCTCAATTGGAAGCATAAAGATTGTACCAGTTAAACTTGGAATAAGAAGATATTTATTATTTGGTTTGTTTTTAAATGGTGCTATTGGTATTGCCAATCAAACTCTGCAAGTTCCAATTAATTATTCCGGCAATTTTAATACGGTTAATAATTCTGGTTTTTTATATGAATTTGGTGCAGGATTGAAAGTTTTTAAATTAATTGAAATTGGCGCTGCCTATACAGGATGGAATAATAATGGTTCAAACTTAAATGCATTATTACTAAAAGCAGGATTAGCAATTAAGTTATAATTTTTTTATAACCCCAATACATCTTTCATACTAAATATTCCTTTTTTATTACTTGCAAATTCTGCTGCTAAAACTGCACCGCCAGCAAAACCTTTTCTGTTATGTGCGGTATGAATAATTTCAATATCATCAATCGGTGATTGATATTTTATTTTATGTGTGCCGGGTGCTGGATCAATTCTTTCAGAAATAATTTCTAAATCTTCTGCGTTATCGCTGATATGATTTACCCATTTCTTCTTTGATGCAATGTTTTGTAATACTTGTTCAGCAAGAGTTATAGCCGTTCCGCTTGGTGCATCCTTTTTTTGTGTATGATGAATTTCTTCCAGCATCACATTATATTCTGAATGATTGTTCATCAATTTGGCGAGATAAGTATTCAATTCAAAAAACAAATTCACACCAATACTATAATTGCTTGAATAAATAAAAGTTCCATTTTGTTTATTGCAATAATTTTTTACTTCATCAAATTTATCTAACCAACCTGTTGAACCGCAAACAATAGGAATACCCAATTGCAAACATTTTATTACATTATCAAATGCACTATGCGGACCGGTGAATTCAATAGCTACATCTGCTTTTGAAATATTTTCTTTTGTAAATTCATCGGCATTATTAATATCAATCTTTAAAACAACTTCATGTTTTTTTTCTAATGCAATTTCTTCAATTGCTTTTCCCATTTTTCCATAACCTATCAATGCAATTCTCATTACTGATTTATTTAAATTAAAAAACTGATTGTAAAACTAACGAGTCGTGTTGATTTTAGTAGAAGAATTTTTAAGACTAAACACTAAACTAACACCTGGTGTTTTTAAAATAGGATCATATTTTGGTTCAACATGTAAAGCCAAATCATTACTTACATCAAAATTCTTTAAATGCCCGAAAACAGTAGCATCTGCAATATTTATACCCCAAAGAAGTATAAACCATAAAATAGAATAATCACTATCTTTTTTAAAAGAATTGCGAAAGCTTTGTAAGCCGGCTAAATCAAGTCTGCCTGCAAGAACAGCATCTTTAATAATCGGATCAATATTTTTTAGTCCCGCAGAATCAGCAGTTGTAGGCGGAATACCAGATCCAATTCCATACGATCCATAAGTTGCTTGGTATAAAGCATTGTAAGCAAATTGAGTGATCTTATAATATTTAATGTTATAGAAATAAGTATAAGTTGGAATAGCCAATGCTCCCCAAACAACAGGTATTTTCCAATATTCGTGGTTATATGCTTGTCCCCAACCGGGAATAATTAATGATCTTCTTGTGGCAATTCTTGGGTCATGAATTTTTTTCTTGACTAATGTATCTTTTGGAATGAAAGATTGTTTTGAAGTATCTATTACTTTAGGTTGATTGGATAGTAAAGAAGTATTAGCTAATTCTCTTTTAGTATCCTGAGATAGCAAATGGATGGAAATTGTAAGACAAAAAATTAATAGTATAAACTTAAACAGCTTCATTTCATTTTAGCTGATCACAACATTCATTAAGTCTAAAATTTTATTCAATTCTTGTAATGAATAATATTCAACTGTTATGCTGCCATGACCATTTTTATTATGTTCCAATAGTACTTTAGTTCCGAAATGTGATGCTAAGTTATCTTCAATCTTTTTATAGGCGGGAGGTAAATTATTTTTTGAGGAAGATTTAACAGCAATGTTTTTATCGCCTTTATATAATTTTCTAACCAACTCTTCAGTTTGACGAACACTTAATTCTTTTGTTTTTATTTCATTAAAAACGAATAATTGTTTATCAATGGTATCAATATTTACCAATGCTCTTGCATGCCCCATACTTATTTTGTTATGCCTAACTGCTAATTGAATATCGGGAGGTAATTTTAATAAACGAATATAATTGGTAACAGTACTTCGTTCTTTGCCCATCCGCTCTGACACTTGTTCTTGCGTATAATTCAATTCTTCCATCAAACGTTTATAACTTAATCCAATTTCAATTGCATTTAAATCTTCGCGTTGTAAATTTTCTAATAAAGCTAATTCCAAAAATTGTGCATCATTAGCATGACGAACATAAACAGGAACATCTTTTAGTCCGGCAATTTTACTTGCACGAAATCTTCTTTCACCGGCAATTAATTGATATTTTCCATTGGCTTTTTGAGATACTGTTAATGGTTGAATGATATCATGTAATTTGATAGAAGCTGATAATTCACTTAGTGCAACTTCATCAAAATCTCTTCTGGGTTGTTTAGGATTAACTTCAATTAAATCAATTGGAACTCTAATAACAGCATTAGCTTTTTCAACTACCGATGTTTTTAATTCACTAGAAGTAGTTTTCAAATCTTCATCAATATTGCGCAATAAACTGCGTAATCCTTTTCCGATGGCGTCTTTATTATTTTGTTTTGGCGTACTCATTATTAATTAAGAATTAAGAATTGAAAATTAAGAGTGAAAAAAAATAATAACTCTTAACTCATAATTCAACACTATTCAATTATTCTTTCTTGGTTTGTCATTTTAGTCATTTCATTCTTCTGTAAGATTTCTTTGGCTAAATTCAAATAATTTATGGCGCCTTTACTTTCTGCATCATATAATATTGCCGGCTTACCAACACTTGGTGCTTCACTTAATCTAGTGTTACGATGAATGATTGTTGAGAAAACAATATCATCAAAATGTCTTCGCACCTCACTAACAACTTGATTACACAAACGCAAACGACCATCATACATCGTCATTAATATTCCTTCAATTTGTAATTGAGGATTTAAGCGATTTTGAACAATTTTTACAGTGTTTAATAATTTTCCTAAACCTTCTAATGCAAAGAATTCGCATTGAACCGGAACAATCACACTATCTGATGCAACTAAAGAATTTACAGTAATTAATCCTAAAGATGGTGAGCAATCAATCACAATAAAGTCATATTTATCACGAACAGTATCCAAAATATTTTTGATAACATTTTCTCTGTTCGGATAATTAATCATTTCAATTTCAGCACCCACCAAATCAATATGCGAAGGAATAATATCTAAATGCGGCATTTCGCTTTTTAAAATTACATCTTCCGCTTTAACATTATTCACCATGCAATCGTATAAACTGCTGGTAATATTATGCAAATCAAAACCCGTACCTGTGGTACTGTTGGCCTGCGGATCAGCATCCACTAATAAAGTTTTATATTCCAATACAGCAAAACTTGCTGCTACATTAATAGCAGTAGTTGTTTTACCAACGCCTCCTTTTTGATTTGCTACACCAATTATTCTCGCCATAATTTATTTCTCAAATTTAAAAATCAAACATCCGAAATATTATTTTGTTAATTATATTTCTATTGTTTTACCAACAATTGGTAACAATAATTTTTTTCCGGCATTAATAAAGTTGGCAAATGATTTTTCATGATCAATTTTGATAAAACCAAAAGTATCAAAATGCACACCAATTACTGTATTACATTTTATAAAATCGCTTGCACGTATTGCATCTGCAATATCCATTGTAAAATTTCCACCAACCGGTAAAATACTAAATTTCAATGTTGCCCATAAAGGAATGAGTTGCATATCCAATGTTAATGCGGTATCGCCGCTATAATAAAAATCTCCTTCAGATGTTGTAAACACAAAACCTAATGGATTACCTGCATAAGTTCCATCCGGTAATGATGATGAATGAATAGCATTTACTCCGCGAACAGTTCCAAAATCTAAATGAATGGGTCCGCCATGATTCATTGGCCAAACTTTTTCAATGCCTTGTTTTTCTAACCAGCCTGCTATTTCTGCACAAGCAACACAAGTTGCGCCGGTTCTTTTAGCAATTGAAACTGTATCACCAATATGATCTCCATGACCATGACTGATGAAAATATAATCTGCTTCTATTTTATTTATATCAAACTCAGTCGCTAATGGATTATACGTAATAAATGGGTCGAACAATAATTTTTTATTGCAAACTTCAATCAAAAATGCTGAATGTCCATAATAAGTGAACTTCATAAAGTAGAACTTTAATAAGGCGACAAAAATACAGTTTAGCTTATATCTTTCACAACAATATTACCTAAATGATATTGGTAATAAAAGGCAAGTTTTCAACATCCTGTCATTTATATACTTTTAAAATCCGAATCTTTACAAAATTTTTTATTTCAATCGTCATTTAAAGCAAAAAAATATATGCTTAGAAACTCAGGTATTTGGTGGATCATCATGGGAATTATGTTATTGCTTGATTTGTATGTATTTCAAGCCATTAAATCTGTATCACAAAATGCAGGTGAGAAAACACGCATCACAATACAAATATTTTTTTGGATCATTTCTATAGCATCTATTATTCTGCTAATGTCATTTCCATATTTCCAATCATTACAAAGCTCAAAAATTTTCAGAAATTATGTATTCGCAATTATTGTTGGTTTGTTCTTTGCCAAATTAGTCGGTAGTTTATTTTTTGGATTTGATGATTTGCGCAGAGGATTATTATGGTTGATGAGTAAAATATTTTCAAAAGCAGGTGCTGACTTTGCAGATAATGGAGAAGGTATTCCACGTTCAACTTTTTTAAGTTGGTTGGGAATAGGAATTGGCGGCGGATTATTCGGTACTTTATTGTATGGCTTTAGTAATAAATACAATTATCAATTAAGAAAAGTAAAACTTGCATTTGAAAATTTAC
>CAILAF010000026.1 GCA_903832075.1 uncultured Chitinophagaceae bacterium | reverse complement strand
GTTTCTAATTGTTCAACTATTTGTTTTATTCCGTCAACATTATGTGCAACATCCAAAACAATATCCGGATGTTGCTTAACCAATTCCCATCTTCCATGTAAGCCGGTAAGTTTTTTTACAGTTGATAATGCTTTTTGTATAATATCATTATTAATATTCCATCCCTGTACATGCAATTGATGTAACGCTTCCAGTACCGTTAATAAATTCTTTGTTTGATAAATACCGTTTAAGTCTAAATAATAATTTGTTCTTTCATCTGTTTGTTTATCGGCAACGGTTACCATTAATTGATGCGGCGAATTCTTCCAATCAACAACATATCTTTTTTCCTGTGCAAAAACAATCGGTGCATTTTTCTCCAAAGCTTTTTCGGAGAAAATGTTTTTTGTTTCGTGTAAATATTCACCAATCACAACAGGAACATTTTCTTTAATAATGCCTGCTTTCTCCACAGCAATACTTTCTAAACTATTGCCCAATAAATTCATATGATCCCATCCAATATTTGTTATCACAGATAATTCAGGTATTATAATATTGGTGCTGTCTAATCTGCCGCCTAAACCCACTTCAATAATGGCAACATCTACTTTTTGTTCAAGAAAATATTCAAATGCCATGGCAACGGTTATCTCAAAGAAAGAAGGTTCTAATTCTTTAATTAATGGTTGTATGCGTTTGGTAAAATCAATCACAAATTGTTCATCGCATACTTGTCCGTTTACTTTTATTCTTTCTCTGAAATCTTTTAAATGCGGCGATGTATATAAACCTGTTGTATATCCGGCAGTTTGTAAAACAGCCGCTAACATATGACTTGTACTTCCTTTGCCATTAGTACCTGCTACATGAATGCTTTTAAATTTATTTTGCGGATTACCCAACGATTCGCATAAAGCAATGGTATTCGTTAAATCTTTTTTGTATGCTGATGTACCAATGCGACTAAACATTGGTAATTGTTCAAACAAATAATCTAAAGTCTCCTGATAATTCATTTAATAAAAATAAAACAGAAAGCGTTAGTTGGTTACTTTAAAATTAAAAACAATGGTTCCGCTTTGTTCATCATCATTACCGGCAGAAAGTTTTAATTGCTTAGCTTTTTTTAATGCAATATTTCTGATAGATGAATTAGTAGTTGTAGTGCCGGATAAATTTAAATTGGCATTGGTTACGTTTCCGGTTTTATCAACGGTAATATCAACAGCCACTTTTGCATTCTCATTAAAATCATCAGTAAAAGATGGAAGATGCGAAAATTTTCTTCCATTTAATCCGCTTCTTATACTAACACCGCTTCCATTACCGCCGGCAGAGTTACCTGTATAACTATCACTGTTAGGATTTCCGTTCGGGTTTCCCTGATCTCCTTTGCCACCGGCAATTCCCTGATCGCGAACACCATTATAACTGTCGGCATTATTACCGCCATTACCATTGTTGGTGCCACCTTTATACAAAGCTTTAGGAACAATAGGTTTAGGTGTTGGCGCAGCAACGGTAACGGTTGTATTTTTTTTAACGGGCACCGCTTCGTTAGTAACAGGTTTATGTTTTATAACAGGCTTGGTTACTTTATTGGCAATAGCTTCATCGTCTGCATTATTATTTTCGGCGGGTGTAATATTTTGTTTGGCTGTTGCTGCAACAGCAGGTGGCGGAGAAACATTGGTTTGTTCTGCAGCCGAAGGACTGCCCGGTAATTGCGGAGCAACATTACCCAATCCGGTTTCGCTGTTACCCAAATTAACTTCAATGCCTTCGTCAGGTGTAATAACAGGTGTTTGCGGCATGGTCCATTCGGCAAAGAAAAATAAAATGAACAGCAATGCTGCCACCAATACAGTATAACTGAATGCTTTAATATTTTTTTCTTTTTCGAAAGATGATGCCATGTAAACAGAATAACTCATACAAACTTATTCAATTGCTGTTTATAAAAAACCGATGTTGACAATTATACAAATTTCGTGCACCCTGTTCACGTTATGGTACAATAAAAGGTTAATAATTTTGGAGGAGGAAGAAGATAGAATTTATTTGCTGATTCATTCTGCTTGTATGAAAAAAGGGGCAAGTGATTAGTAGGAACAGCTATCCATATGACAGCAGCATAGTATTAATAATTATCTATATGCCCTACTATTTTAACGAAAGTCCATTTGTTTTTTACTTTTTTGTAAAGAGAGGTATTTTGAGTATCTGCAATTATGCTTGTAAACGAAAACACACATGATTGATATTTTCTAAAAAAAATCGGTTTTGATAATTTCCACTCAGCTTTATTTTTTTCGTCTGCAAATTTTATTTTAGGAACTACTTTATTATTAATAAAATATTTTGTTGTATCAGTTTTCACTATTGCAGCTATATCATTTATTTCTGAATTAGTAAATAAGGGGTTTTTACTGTATTCACTTGTATAAATAATTAAAGGAGTCCCATTAAACATTGTCTTATTGCATAAGAAACTATCAATAATCATTACTTTTTCTTTTTTAAAAATGCTATCCATGGCATATTGAAAAAAAGATTTTACCTCTTTTTTATATCTATGGGTATTGTTATTTTGAGAAAATGATGAGCTACATATCAATACAAAAAATAGGGGGATAAAAAAAATGTTATTTTTAAAATTTTGTTTCATATTGATTCATTATATCCTTTTCATTTTGTGCAAGGTGATTATTTAAAGATATTGAATAGTAAAACGCAGAATAAATAAAAGACCTATAAGATTTTTAAAAATCTTATAGGTCTTATGTGTTTTTTACTAACCCTTAACTCCCCGCAAACTTGGTAATAACAGGTGCCCAAATAAGGTC
>CAILAF010000025.1 GCA_903832075.1 uncultured Chitinophagaceae bacterium | reverse complement strand
TTGTTGCTCATTTTTATCCTGTTTTAGATTGACTTTCTCTGGTTTTGAGAGTCAACCTATTTAAGGACAAGACAATTCGCAGTTTTTAGGGCAATGAAAAAAAGAATCCCGAATATTCGGGACCTTAACTTGTAGGACTTATTCTGTCTTGTCCTTAAATAGGTTGACTCTCAAAACCAGAGAAAGTCAATCTAAAACAGGATAAAAATGAGCAACAAGACAGCCGGTAAATATACCGAAGAATTTAAATGGAAGGTGGTTAAAGAAGTTCTTGACGGACACCTTACCAAAGAAGCAGCCCGTATTTTATATGGAATTAAGGGCAATTCAGATATATTATACTGGATGCGTCAGTATAGTGGTATTGAAAATTATAAGGAAGGAGGCCTACCTTTGAAACAAAGTGAAGATATGGCAAAACTGAAGGCAGAAATAGAATTACAAGATAGACTAAATGCATTAGAAGAGCAATTATCTATTGAAAAATTAAGAGCTGATTTGTGGCAAAAAATGGTGGAAGTAGCTGAAAAAGAATTAAATATAGATATAAAAAAAAAGTATGGTTCAAGACTATTGAAGAATATAGAAGAGAAAAAAGGGGGGGATATAGCGTGAAAACCCTATGTGAAATATTAGATTATAGCAAACAAGCATATTATCAGCAAATAAGCCATCAAGAGCAAAAATCATATGATGAATATTTGGTAGTAGAATTGATTAAAAACAAGCGAAAAATATGGAAAAAAGGAAGCGGCAGAAACCTGTTTGCGTCCTTAATTGGGGATTTTAAGGAACATAATATAAGTATAGGAAGAGACAAATTTTATGATATATTAAGGCGAAATGGGCTACTTGTAATCCGAAAAAGCCACAAAGCAAATACAACAAATAGCTATCATCATTATCATAGGTATCCTAACCTGATAAAAGGTGTAATACCATTGAAATCCAATGAAATATGGGTTTGTGATATTACCTATATATGGCTAAGTGGGGTAGAACATTTTGGATATTTGTTTCTTATTACCGACTTATATTCGCACAGAATAATGGGTTATTCTATGTCGGCATCCTTAGCAGTAGAAGGAGCATTGAAAGCCTTGGAAATGGCAGTAAAACACGCAGGAAAAGCCATTGTAAAGAATTGTACACATCACACTGACAGAGGTGTACAGTATTGTTGCCATGAGTATGTAAAAGCACTGAATTTATATAAAATAAACATCAGTATGACTCAAGATGGCAATCCACTAGATAATGCAGTAGCCGAACGAATAAATGGAATTATTAAATATGAATTTAGTGACGATAATAAACAGATAAATTTTATGAATTTAAAAGAAGCTCAAAATCAAGTACCTAAATTTATTAATTTTTACAATACGGAAAGACCACATAGTAGTATAGGTAGAAACACCCCAGAAGCAGCATATTGTATGGAAGGTGAATTAAAGAAAATGTGGAAAAATTATTACATTAAAAAAGAAACACCAGTTATAGCATAATACA
>CAILAF010000024.1 GCA_903832075.1 uncultured Chitinophagaceae bacterium | reverse complement strand
AGATCAAGTTGAATTTGTTTATGATTGACGCAGATATATGCAACTTTTATTGGTGGAGTTTCTGATGTTGTATCAATACTCCCTATATCGAGCAGGAATCTATTTTTCTCATACATTGATTTCTCATCTTCACCAAAGTGCAAGCTATTTTTAAAATATTCAGGTGTAAAACTGACCGATTCTAAAACAATATCATGATTTGACGAACATGATATAATTACAAAAAATGTTAGTGTTAATATGAGATTAATAAATGAGGACTTTGTTATCATTGAACTTCTTCTAACAATTAAATATACTAACCATTTTCTTTTTATAAAATCACTTTCAATTAACCCTATACACCGGATACCTTAAATGTGCAGGTTCATAATAAGGCGAATTTTTATAAACAAAATCTAATTGCATATTAGCAGAAGCTGCAAATCTTGCATCGGCTTTTTTTCTGTCTTCTAATTTTTGTTTTAATTCATCATGTTGTTGTAAATAAGTTGCAGCAACATCTTCCCATCGGTAATTGCTGTAACCTTCTTTTTGTTGCAGAATAGCATCAAAAAAATTCCATGCAAAATAACTGTCATCACCTGTTGGTTCTAACATTTCAACTAAAAAACGATCGGCTGTTTGCCCTGTATTAATAATATAATCTCCTTTTAAAAATTTAATGGTTTGCTTGCTGCTGCTAAGTTTTACATCACTATGGCGATAATGTTTTTCATAAGCACGGGTAGATGTTTTATAATCATCAATATGGTAAGCATCTACTTCAATCAAAGAATCTTTCGACAATCTTTTCATTTCAACTTTATTCAGCTTCAATAAATCAATTACATTATGCCAACCTTGCGGAATGATATATGCTTTTGGTTTGGTAACAATATTATCTCCAACAAAATGATTGAAATATTTTACGGGTTTGATAAAAGGTTTTGAATGATCGTAAAACATTCTGTCCATTCCGGTAACATCACTTTTTTTTCTGCCTGTTTCATAACCCATGAAATTAATGAGATCAAATTTTGTTGTATCAGCTTTCCATGATAACGGAAAATCTTTTTGTTGTTGAATGGCAGCTAATGATTGTTTTCTTTTTTCAATAATTTCTTTTGCATATTTAGAACCTTGTTCCATCATAGTTTGCATTAAAGCATAAGTGGCTTGCACTCTGTCGCCATAAGGTTTCAGCATATGTGTTTCAGGAACAAAGCCAATGGTTTGAAATAAAGTTGTGTAACCGCTGCTGTATCTTGGCGTATCATAAAAACCATCCCAACCTCTGTCGGGATTACCTTGTTCAAAATTTACATAAGGACACATTGGCCAATTTTTTTCTTCCATTCCTTTAAACAAAGCAGGTTCAAAAACATTGTATAAAAAATTACCGAGTTCGCTGTTTAATTTATCATGTTGAGTGGTAAGTAATGTCATGGTATGTTGATAATCGGCACCATCACTTACATGATTATCCATAAAAATATCAGGATTCAACCAATGAAATATTTGTGCAAATGCTTGTGCATTGTAACTATCATTCTTTGTAAAGTCTCTGTTCAAATCCAAATTTTGTGCATTACCTCTAAAGCCATAAGCAGTAGGTCCGTTTTGATTTACTCTCGAAAAACTTCCTCTGTTTAAACTTCCACCAATATTATAAACCGGTATAATGGCTAACACAACATTACTCGGACATTTTATTTTACCGTTAGCAATATCTCTCAATAACATCATAGAAGCATCAATGCCATCCGGTTCTCCGGGATGGATTCCATTATTTATAAACAATACAATCTTATTTTTTTGATGCCATTGTTGTGGGTTGAAAGACTTATCAGCACTATACAATACAAGATGTAACGGATAACCTGCGTCTGTGTTTCCGAAATTCTTAACAGTTATAGTAGTAAAAGCAGCATCTAATTTTTTATAGAAATCAATGCATTCAAAATAAGTTGCCGTATTATTACGTTTACTAATTTCAAAGGGTGTTAAAAAGTTTTGAGCATTTAATTCACATGCCAAAACCATAAGTAAGGGAAGAATCAGTTTTTTCATTACTTTGTTGATTATAAAATTATAAAAGTCCCGTGTTGTCTTTCAATACCCGAGCAAACACGCTCCAATATCAGCCCATATCCCCGGGAAAACCAAATCATTTTCGATAAAAATTTATTAAAAGTAAATGGAAAAACGATATCAAATATTATTAGCCGAAGATGAGCCGAAATTAAGTCAGATTATTCAAGAAGAGTTAACTGTTCACGGTTATCAAACAGATGTTGCTTATGACGGTTTGATTGCTGAAAAAATGTTTAAGCAACATGACTATTCTTTAGTGATTTTAGATGTAAATCTTCCTTATAAAAACGGATTAGCATTGTGTAAAGAATTTAGAATTGTCAATAGGTCTATTCCAATTATCATGTTGACTGCATTGGGAGAAGTACAAGATAAGGTTGATGCTTTTAATGTTGGTGCCGATGATTATATTGTTAAACCATTTCATTTTGATGAATTATTTGCAAGAGTAAAAGTTTTATTAAAGAGAGCAGATACCGGCGAGCAAACAGTTAAGAAAATTGAGATTGATGATTTAACTATTGATTTTGTAATGAAAACTGTAACTCGCGGTACTTTAGAAATTCCATTAACTGCAAAGGAATTTGCTTTATTGGCTTTATTGGCGCACAATAGAGGTAAAGTAATTTCAAAAACAGAAATTCTAGAAAAAGTTTGGGATTTAAATTTTGATACAGGTACAAATACAATTGAGGTTTATATTAGTTTTTTAAGAAACAAAATTGATAAACCTTTTGAAGAAAAATTAATTCAAACTAAGCCGGGCTTCGGGTATTTCATTAAATAATTTTTTTTGGTATGAACCTGAAATTCCGTTTCTCTATTCTCTTCACTT
Organism: uncultured Chitinophagaceae bacterium; assembly: GCA_903832075.1. GTDB lineage: Bacteria > Bacteroidota > Bacteroidia > Chitinophagales > Chitinophagaceae > CAILAF01. Next base: position 11,930 of record CAILAF010000024.1, on the reverse strand, counting down.
CATTTGTTGCTTTTATTTTATTGGTTACTTCCGCATCTATTTATGTAGTGTATTTTAATTACAGAGCCAGTGATCATTTCAGGAGAATGCGTACAGAAGCTTTTAACATCAGCAAAGAATTCTACGACATTAGAAAAATTCATGACAGTGCATTATTGATGAACGATTTTCATCAGGCGCATAGAAATGTTTTAAATGAAGAGACAGTTGCTGTTTTCGATTCAGGATTAAATGTTTTATTTAAAGAACCAGATACATTAAGTAACAAAATAGAGGCGAGCATATTTGAACAAATACAGAAAGTTCCAAATGGTGAATATAGATATCGAAATGGGATAAGAGAATATTCGGGTTTATATGATGACAGAACAGGTTTATACATTCATATTTCTGCGATTGATAGATATGGGTTAAGCAGATTAAACACATTAAAATATATTTTAGGTGGTGTTTTTTTGGCAAGCTTATTTGTTACGTTGGTATTCTCCTTTTTCTTTGCCCGTGCGGCTTTCAGGCCATTGTCTAATTTAGGAAGGCAAATGCAAAAAGTAAATGAGATAAATTTATCTGAACGTTTGGACGAAGGAAAAGAAAAAAATGAAGTCACACAAATTGCCATCAATTTTAATCGAATGCTTGATCGTTTGAAGCAGGCATTTGATACGCAAAAGAATTTTGTTCACCATGCTTCACATGAATTAAGAACACCTTTAGCAACTATGTTGGCATTTACAGAATCTGCATTACGAAAAGATTTAGATAAAGAAGGTTATGTAAAAGTTTTACATTCTTTAAAAGAGGATCAGGAAGGAATGATTGAATTAACCAATTCATTGTTACTTTTATCTCAATATGAGAAAATTCAATTTTCACGCCAATGGCCTTCTGTTCGAATTGATGAATTATTATATGATGCAATAAGTATTGCCAGAAAATTATTACCAGGCATTGAAATAGAATTAGAATTTGCAGGCTTACCCAGTAACGAAAATGATTTGTTGATTCATGCTAATGAAGCATTATTAAAAGTTGCATTTACCAACTTATTTAAAAATGCTTGGCAATATTCAAAAGACAAAAGGGTAACTGTAAGCATTGATGCTGATCAAGGTAAATTAGATGTTCATGTTGATAATGTTGGCGAACATTTACAACCATCTGATGCAGAAAAATTAAAAATACCTTTTTTCCGTGGAGCTAATTCAACTTCAGTAAAAGGTTTTGGATTAGGCTTATCTATTGTTCACCGAATAGTTTCATTGCATGATGCAAGTTTAGATTACAAGGCCATGGAACCAAATATTAATCGTTTCAGCATTCATTTCCATCAAGTTCAGCAATAAAAAAACAGTCATATAATTTATGACTGTTCAAATATTTTCAATAATAATTTTAAGCTGATGCTTTCTTTTTAGCCAACTTACTTTTTAAGTTAGCGGCTTTGTTTTTGTGAATGATACCGCGTTTAGCTAATTTATCAATCATGGAAATAACATTAGGTAAACTTTCGTCGTAAGCTTTCTTATCAGCAGATGCTTTTAATTCACGAACAGCATTACGGGTAGTTTTTCCATAATACTTATTTGTATCTCTGCGTTTGGCAGCTTGTCTTGTATCTTTTTTTGTCGCTGAATGATTCGCCATTATATCACTTTTTTAAATCCCTATTTTTCGGGACGGCAAAGGTAAGGGCATTCAACTGAATTAGAAAATTTATGTGGAAAAATTTAGCAAATGCAGTACTCTATTGCTTTTGCTGATTAATTCTCTCAATTATTTTAAGCCTATTTATTGAAATATCTTGTTCTTTTTGGCTTGCCTTTTAGTTAAGTAGACGAAATTGAAATAGGAATTTTTTAACCCTACTTTTGAACTTTTATTATACCTAACATAAAACTTTATTTAACTGAATGCGTTTTCAATCTTATTTCAATAAAGCTGTTACATTAATCCAACAATATGATGGGAGCATTCCATTAGTACATTTTTTAAAACAATATTTTGCACAAAATAAAAAACATGGTTCAAAGGATAGGAAATTAATTTCTCATTTGTGTTATTGTTATTATCGTTTAGGTCGTTCATTAAAAGAATTAAACGTTGAAGAAAAATTACGAGTTGCTATTTTTTTATGTAATGATGAAGCAGGAGAATGGAATATATTATTTGATGAAAAATGGAATGATTGGAGCAATGATTTAAATATTAGAATAGAATTTATTCAAAAAAGATATGCATCAATTTTTGTTCAAGACATTTTTCCTTGGAAACAGGAGTTAAGTGAAACAATTAATTCACCTTCATTTGCTGCGTCGCATCTTATTCAACCTGATTTATTTTTGCGTATTCGTCCGGGCTATGAAAAAATTGTAATCCAAAAATTAAATGCCAATCAAATTGCATTTCAGCAATTATCATCAAATTCTTTGGCGTTGTCTAATTCAACTAAAGTCGATTCAATTTTAAACGTTGATGAAGAAGTAGTGATACAAGATTATTCTTCTCAAAGGATTAGTGAATTTCTTCAACTCCTGACTATTGACTTTCAACTCCGAACTCAAATCTGGGATTGCTGCGCAGCAAGCGGCGGTAAATCTATTTTAGCAGTTGATGTTTTACAAAATATTCAATTAACAGTTAGTGATGTTCGTGCTTCTATCTTGCAAAATTTAAAACAACGTTTTGCAAAAGCAGGAATAAAAAAGTATGAATCATTTGTTGATGATTTGACTGATTCAAAATTTAAAATTCAAAATTTAAAATTTGATCTCATCCTCTGCGATGCACCTTGCAGCGGCAGCGGTACATGGAGCAGAACGCCGGAACAATTATATTTTTTTACAGAAGAAAAAATAAATGAATATGCTTCATTACAAAAAAAGATTGTAAGTAATGTTACTCCTCATTTAAAAAAGGATGGATACTTTTTATACATCACTTGTTCAGTGTTCAAAAAAGAAAATGAAGATGTAGTTGATTTTATTCAGCAAACATTTCCTTCATTACGATTAATAAAAAAAGAATTATTGATTGGTTACGATAAAAAAGCAGATACTATGTTTGGGGCTTTGTTTAAGAAAGTATAAGTTTTCCTCTCTGAATAATTCCACCACCAATCACATCATCACCTTCATAAAATACTGCACTTTGCCCGGGTGCAATAGATTTTACATTCTCATAGAAACGAGTCCTGATGCCGGTTTCTGTATTATATAAATTACTTAATGCACCTTTATCTTTATATCTGATTTTAGTAATTGCTTCCATTCCATCACTTATTCCATCATATTTAATCCAATTAATTTTACCAACCTGCATATCATTTTTTTCTAAATCTTTTTCTTCCCCCAACACAACAGTATTTGTTTCGGGATCAATTGCAGTTACATAAATGGGTTTACCCATTGCAATTTCTAAACCTTTACGCTGACCAATTGTATAAAACGGATAACCTTTATGTTGTCCTAATTTTTTTCCATTGGTATCAACAAACCAACCACCTTCCACTTTTTTTTCTAAGCCATCAACTTTGCGTTTTAAAAATCCGCGATAATCATTGTCAGGAACAAAACAAATTTCATAACTCTCATTCTTCTTTGCCAATTCCGGATAACCCATATCATGCGCCATTTGTCTTATTTCACTTTTGCGATATTTTCCTAAAGGCAAAATAGTTCTGCTTAATAATTCCTGATCCAATCCCCACAAAACATAACTCTGATCTTTTGTTTCATCTAATCCTTTACTAATTACATAACGATTGTTGGTATGTTTTCTAATTTCAGCATAATGACCCGTTGCAATAAATTCACAATCCAATGCATTGGCACGTTTTAATAATGCACGCCATTTAATATGCGTATTGCACATTACACATGGATTAGGCGTACGACCTGCCAAATATTCTTCAACAAAATTTTCAATTACAAAATCACCGAACTCTTCACGAATGTCTAAAATAAAATGCGGAAACCCGTTATGCACTGCGGCTGCACGAGCATCATTAAAAGAATCTAAATTGCAACAGCCTGTTTCTTTGCTATTGTTTCCACTACTTGTTGCATAGTCCCAAGTTTTCATTGTAATGCCAATTACTTCATAACCTTCGTTATGCAACATTAAAGCCGTAACAGTACTGTCTATACCGCCACTCATTGCCACCAACACTTTTCCTTTTCGATTCATTAATTTTTTTTGAATGAACAAAGATAATTGAAAGCTGTTAGCTGATTGCATTTAACAGTTTGATGAAGTTTGCGATTGCAGGAATTTTTATTGATAGCATAAGAAATACATTGAACTTAAATGCTGCTTCCTTACAAAAAATATTTCATATAAAAAAGGGTATTTTTCCCACCGCGACGAATGAATGTTTTTATCTAATTTTCCAAACTCAAATTTATTTAAGAATTAAATATACCGTTATGATTAAGTTACAAGTTATTGGCAATCTCGGAAAAGATGCCATCGTTAACAATGTTAATGGAAAGAATGTGATCAACTTCACCGTTGCACATACAGAACGTTTTAAAGATGCACAAGGAAATCAAAAAGATAAAACCACTTGGGTGGATTGTGCTTATTGGACGGACAGAACAGCCGTTGCGCCTTATTTAAAAAAAGGAACGCAAGTTTTTGTTGAGGGCACTCCTGATATAAGAACTTACACTACACAAGATGGTCGTAATGGTGCATCCTTAACATTACGAATTGCAAGTGTTCAGTTATTAGGAAGTAAGGGCAATGAAAGTGGTAGTGGCAATAATCAATCTGCACCTGCATACTCACAACCTGCTGCACCACCACAGGCTGCAAGTGAATTAACAGAACCATTAGATGATCTTCCGTTTTAAAAATCCTTTTATCTTTTGCACAGGGCTGAATTACTTTTAAGGTTCAGCCCTTTTTTATTTTTTACTTTAGTGCAAACCAACTGTCAATGAAAAAAATATTCTTTGCTATTGCATGTACCTTTTTTTTTCAGCTTAATATTTTCTCTCAAAGATTAATTGATTTTGTAAATCCTTTTATTGGTACTGCAGCACATGGTCATACTTATCCCGGCGCAACATTACCTTTTGGAATGGTGCAATTAAGTCCGGATAACGGAACGCAAGGTTGGGATTGGTGCAGCGGGTATAATTACAGCGATAGTTTGATACAAGGATTTTCTCATACACATCTTAGCGGAACTGGTATTGGCGATTTGTGCGATATATCTGTAATGCCATTGGTGAATGTTCAACCATCCATTCAAAAAATAAAAAGTTCATTTTCTCACAAACAAGAAATTGCAACGCCCGGATATTATGCGGTGTTATTGAAAAATTTTGATGTGTGGACTGAATTAACTGCAACAGTTCGTTGTGGATTTCATAAATATACTTTTCCTGATTCAAAAAATGCAGCCATTAAAATTGATTTAGGTTTTGCTATTAATTGGGATGCCCCAACAGAATGTTCAATAAAAAAAATAAATGATTCAACTTTTGTTGGTTATCGTTTTTCAACCGGATGGGCAAAAGATCAAAAAATATTTTTTGCAATAAAATTAAATAAAGCTGTAAAGGTTTTGAGTTTGTTTGCAGATGATCAATCCATCAATTCAAATGAAACGAAAGGAAAAGATGTAAAAGCATTTTTACAATTTGAAACAATAAAAGGTGAACGTGTTTTAATGAAAGTAGGATTAAGCAGTGCAGATATTGAAGGTGCATTAGAAAGTTTGAATGAAATAAAAGATTGGAATTTTGAAAGAGTTAAAAAAGATGCAGAAAATATTTGGGAAAGAGAATTGCGCAAATTGCAAATTCGTTCTGATGACATTGCTTTGAAACAAACTTTTTATACGGCAATATATCATACAATGCTTTCGCCTAATCGTTTTAGTGATCGTTATGGAAATTATAAAGGGATCAATGGTAAAATTCAAAATGGTAAATCTATTTATACAACAAGTTCTTTATGGGATACATTTCGTGCAGAAAACCCTTTACTTACTTTAACACAAACAGAATTAGTTCCTTCAATCATTAATTCATATCTCAGTTTTTATGATCAATATGGATTATTGCCTGTTTGGGATTTACAATTCAATGAAACAAATTGTATGACCGGTTATCATTGTATTCCAATTATTGCCGATGCAATATTAAAAGGTATCACTGGGTTTGATTATGAAAAAGCATATTATGCAATGTTGGCAAGTGCTAATCAAAATATCCGCGGTGCAGATGTTTATAGACAATATAATTATGTACCGCAAGATAAAGTGGGTAGTAGTGTTACCATTACATTAGAATATAGTTATGATGATTGGTGTATTGCACAAGTAGCAAAGCGTATAGGCAAGATGACTGATTATAGAGATTTTATGAAACGCAGTTTGAATTGGAGAAATTTATTTGATCGAAAAACAGGTTTTGCAAGAGCAAAAAATAGTGATGGAAAATGGGTAGTACCGTTTGATCCATTTTATTCTGAACATGATGAAAAGAAAGCAGCTTATACTGAAGGCAATGCATGGCAACATAGTTTTTTTGTTCCACATGATGTTTATGGTTTAATGAATTATTTAGGTGGACAAAAAACGATTTGCCGATAAATTAGATTCATTGTTTTCTGTTAGTTCTGTTGTAAAAGGAGAAAATGTTTCTCCCGATATCAGTGGAATGATTGGTCAATATGCACAAGGCAATGAACCAAGTCATCATATTGCTTATCTCTATAATTATGCTACAATGCCTGAAAAGACTGCTGATCGTGTAAGACAAATTGCAAAATTATATACGAATAAAGAAGATGGATTGTGTGGCAATGAAGATTGCGGACAAATGAGTGCCTGGTATGTTTTTTCTGTAATTGGATTTTATCCTGTAAATCCTGCAAGCGGCGAATATGTGATTGGTGTTCCATTTACACAAGAATCTGTTTTGCAATTACCGGATGGAAAAGTTTTCAGAGTTATTGCATTAGAAATGAATGAAAAAAATAAATACATTAAAGAAATAAAATTAAATGGCGAAGTTTATTTAAAATCATTCATCAAACATTCGGATATTATGAAAGGTGGTGTATTGGAAATTACCATGGCACCAGAACCGGGAAAAGAATGGGGCAGAGCAATAGATGTTTTACCGGGGAAAAGTGCAAGATAAAAATCTATCAAAAAAATAATTTCATAGATGAAAAAATATATTCCAATTATTTTTTTCTGTATCGTACAAATTTTTTCTTTCGCTCAAATAAAAAATATTCAAACGCAAGTATTGGTTGTTGGTGGTTCAACTGGTGGAACAGCCGCTGGTATTCAATCTGCGCGAAGTGGTATTCAAACTATTATTGTTGAACAAACAAATATGTTAGGTGGAATGTTAACTGCCGCAGGTGTTAGTTGTACAGATGGTAATGCTGCATTACATAGTGGTATGTGGCAAGAATTTAGAGAAGCATTATATAAACATTATCATACAAAAAATTTGCAAACAGGTTGGGTAAGTGAAACATGTTTTGAACCGCATGTTGCTGATAGTATTTTTAAAGCATGGGCATTTAGTGAAAAAAAATTACAAATCTTTTATGGATGGTATTTTGATAAAGTAATTAAGAAAGAAAATAAAATAATTGGAGCAGCATTCATTAATATCAAAAATGAGAAATTAATTGTTACTGCAAACATTACAATTGATGCAACTGATTTGGGAGATGTGTTTGCAAATGCAGGATGTAAATATGATTTAGGAACAGAAGATAGTACACAAAGCAATGAAAAGATTGCGCCCGGTAAAACTAATGTGATACAGGATATAACATGGGCTGCTGTTTTAAAAGATTATGGAAGCGGAGCAGATAAAACAATTGCAAAGCCTTATGATTATGATGAATCAAAATATTATTGCAGCACGAAAGATGCGCCATGCAATACAACACCATATTATTTGGATACAAAAAAAGTATTGGATTATGGAAGGTTACCGAATAATAAATTTATGCTCAATTGGCCGGCTCATGGAAATGATTATTATTTGAATGTAGTGGAGATGAAACCAATTGAACGTGAAAAGGAATTTATAAAAGCAAAGAATCATACACTTGGTTTTATTTATTTTTTGCAAACACAATTAGGAATGAAGCAAGTTGGTTTCGCAGATGATGAATTGAATAATGGAATGGCCTTCATTCCTTATCATCGTGAAGGAAGAAGAGTAAGAGGAATGGTTCGATTGAATATTGATCATATCAAAAATCCTTATCAATATGATTTATATAAAACAGGAATTGCAGTTGGTGATTATCCGGTTGATCATCATCATGCGCAATACCCGGGTAAAGTACCACCGATTCCTTTTCCTAAAATACCGGCATTTAATATTCCTTTGGGAGCCTTGATACCAGAGGATTTGGAAGGATTGATTGTTTGTGATAAAGGAATATCAGTAAGTAATATTGCCAACGGAACAACGCGATTACAACCTGTTGTATTATTAACCGGACAAGCTGCAGGAATATTAGCAGCACAATCAGTTATTAAAAATTTATCTCCTAAAAAAATTAATATCAGAACAGTTCAACAAAAATTATTGGAAACAAAAAATTATTTAATGCCTTTTTATGATGTGCAACCAAATGATATTGGTTGGGAAGCGATTCAAAAAATGAGTGTGCTTGGAATTTTTAAAGGTATTGGCAAAAGTGAAGGATGGGAAAATAAAATGTTTTTTTATCCTGATAGTTTGGTGCGTTATGATGAATTATATCATTCAATAAAAGATGGGTTGTTTGTGTATCCAACAAATAGAATAATCAGGAATTTTGATATTGATAGAACAAGTAATTCGAACTTTATTGATGAAGATGAATTGAATCAAATCATTCGAAAAATTAATTTGCGATTCCCTTTATCAAAGTTTGATATTCCGATTGTTGCAGATTCTATCAAAAGTAATTTCAGAAAAATAAATTTATCTAATAAAGGCCATTACTTAACAAGGCGAGAAGCAGCAATATTATTAGATAAACATTGTCCTTCCCTTTTTCGGTTGTCCATTATTAATGAGTATGGTTACATGTATTAATAATTCATCTTTCTATTTTTTTTAACAATACAACAATAAACGTTTGGCATATTAATTGGCTCTTACTATGGAATAAAGTAAAACCCATTCATATGAGAAAAATATTCTTTTTTGCAGTCATCATTTGTTTAGTTGTTGTAGTAGCTTGTTCAAAAACTTCTACAAGCAGCAATCCTTCAGTAAATAATGCAACTTCAATTTTGCCATTAAAAGCAGGTAATATTTGGATATATCAAGATTCCGGATTTGATGCAAATGCAAATTTATTGGGTAGTTATAAAGATTCATCTTTCATTACTTCATTATCTACTTCAAGAAACGGAGTTAATTTTTATGAAATCAATGATTCTTTAGGTTGGTTTGGAACTGGAAGTTTTTTAGCAGTTGATCCATCTAATACTTCTTTATATGGGTTAGATAGTTTAAATGCTGCATCTCCTTATATATTTTTTGCAAATGCTCCTTCTGATGGATATTTAATAGGTTCGAGTTCTGATTTATCTAATCCTGCTTGTATTGGTTTAGATGCGTTGTATGGTTTTGCTTCAACTTATAATGTAGCTGGTCATGCTTGCTATAAAAGTTTGGATGATGTAAAAGATTGTAATGGAAACATAATTTATGCGGTTGTTTATTATATATCGCCTGGTGTCGGTATTGTTAGAATTGAAGAATATTCGCCTAATCCAAATAGCACAACTAATAATTTGTATTTAGATTATTCTCAAACATTGCAATCTAATAAATTGAATTAACTACATTAATTTTTGCTACCAACAATATTCGCCATTGCAATGAAGCAAGCAGTATTTTATTGTTTTGCATCTTGTAATGGCGTTAACTATTTTGCTAATACTTCAAAAAAGCATATCAATACTAACGTTCGTTCACAAAACTTCTTTTTGCATTTAAAAGATTGAATAGAACATTCTCCTACATTTGCAACTTGTAAAAAATTATGTTTATGAAAGTGATGAAATTCGGCGGAACCAGTGTAGGTAAGCCCGAACGCATGCATCAGGTTGCACAACTAATTACTAAAGATGCAGAACCTGTTATTGTTGTGTTAAGTGCATTAAGCGGCACTACTAACTCTTTAGTAGAGATTAGTAATTTTTTGTCGAAGGGTGATAAAGTTGGAGCAAAAAAAACTATTGATTCATTAGAAGTGCATTACAGAAATTTTGTAAAGCAATTAGTGGCCCGTAATGATTTGCAGACAAAAGCTAATGCAATTGTAACAGAACATTTTGAGTTTCTAAATATTATTTTAAGAATTTCTTTTAGTGATGCATTAAATAAAGATATTTTAGCACAAGGTGAATTGATGAGCACTAAATTATTTTGTATTTATTTAGAAGAAAGAGGAATTGATCATTTACTATTACCTGCATTGGAGTTTATGAGTATTGATGCAAATGAAGAACCACAATTGTTAAGCATTCGTACAAAACTCAATCAATTATTATCTCAACACAACGATAAAAAACTATTTATCACACAAGGATACATTTGTAAAAATGCAAAAGGTGAAGTTGATAATTTAAAACGTGGTGGAAGTGATTATACCGCATCATTGATTGCTGCTGCGGCAAAAGCAAGTGTTTGTGAAATATGGACTGATATTGATGGTATGCATAATAATGATCCGCGTATTGTTGATAAAACTATTGCAATTGAACAATTGAGTTTTGAAGAAGCAGCTGAATTAGCTTATTTCGGTGCAAAGATTTTACATCCAACATGTATTTGGCCAGCTCAACAAGAAAATGTTCCTGTAAAATTATTGAACACGATGCAACCGGAAGCAGTTGGTACAACTATTACAAGAGAAGCTGGAAGTGTTGGTGTGAAAGCAGTTGCAGCAAAAGATGGAATCATCGCTATTAAAATAAAAAGTAGCCGAATGTTATTGGCGTATGGTTTTTTGAGAAAGATATTTGAAGTGTTTGAAAAATATAAAACATCAATTGATATGATTACAACATCTGAGGTAGCCGTATCAGTTACAATTGATAATGATACTTTTTTAAACGATATCATTCGTGAATTGGAACCATTTGGTACAACAGAAGTTGATAAAAATCAAACCATCATTTCTATTGTTGGTAATGAAATTGAAGCAACCAACGATGTAATGAAAAAATTATTTGACGCAATTGAAGAAATACCTGTTCGTATGGTTAGTTATGGCGGCAGTCACAATAATGTTTCATTATTGGTATCTTCTGGATATAAAATAAAAACATTACAATTGTTGAATAAAGGATTATTCGGATTATAAAAAACCAATCAAATATTATGGCAACCAAAATTATCATCAACAGAAAAAGTGAATCATTAAATAGGCTAAGAGGTTTTAAAGTATTTATTGATGATAAAGAAGTGGGTGCTGTTAAAAATGGCAGTTCAGAAGAATTTGTTGTAGAACCCCGGCGTGCATTCTATTTATTTGAAATTTGCCTTTTACAAAACCCTACCAATGGATGTTACAATCAATCGAGATGAAAATAAATTTTTATTAGCCCGAAACGGGATGAAATATTTTTGGCTTTTTTATATTTTGTTTATACTTGGACTTTTATCAAAGATCCTTTCAAGGCAATTGCATCTTGCTTCTGATGTGGTATTAGAATATCAAATGATATTTTTTGCTCCATTTATTTTATATTTTTTATATTATTTAACTATTGGAAGAAAAAAATATTTGATTTTGGAAGAAGATCATGAAAATATCTTCAACTCATAAAAAATAAAAAACCCGATGAAACTCATCGGGTTTTTTATTTTTATTTTATCAATTTATCTCAATTAAATAATCATCAATGCATCTCCATAACTAAAGAAACGATATTT
>CAILAF010000023.1 GCA_903832075.1 uncultured Chitinophagaceae bacterium | reverse complement strand
GCAGGAACAAATTTTAAATACAGTTTTCATGCTGATATGGAATTTGAAAATGTTAATCAATTCTATGAAGTGATAGAAACAATAAAACCATTAATAGCTGAAATAAAAATTTTCGGTGTTTATAAAAACGGAAACCCCCAAACCCCTAAAGGGGAGAATTAAATTATTTAATAATTATATCAAGAATATATTATGGGATTAAATATTTCAAATAAATCAGATGCTTTACTAACTCCCCCTTCAGGGGGATGGGGGGTATCAAAACGATTAGATGGTATTGGCGAATATTATTTTTCTCAAAAGTTGAGAGAGATTGATGAATTGAATAAACAAGGGAAAAATATTATTAATCTTGGAATTGGTAGTCCTGATTTGCCGCCACATCCCGATGTAATAAAAGTTTTGCAGGAAGAAAGTGCGAAACCAAACGTGCATGCATATCAATCCTACAAAGGATCTCCTGTATTGCGCAATGCTATGCGTGATTGGTATAAAAGATGGTATAATGTTGAACTGAATGCTGATTCAGAAATATTACCATTGATTGGAAGTAAAGAAGGTATCATGCATATTTGTATGACATATTTAAATGAAGGTGATGAAGTATTGGTTCCAAATCCAGGTTATCCTACCTACCGAAGTGCAGTAAAATTAGCAGGTGGTGTTTGTATTGATTATGATTTGAAAGAAGAAAATAATTATGCTCCCGATTTTGGAAAATTAGATAAAACTGATTTAAGTAAAGTAAAATTGATGTTTGTGAATTATCCGCAAATGCCAACCGGACAAAATGGAAATAAAATTTTATTCGAAAAAATTGTTGCCTTTGGAAAGAAGCATAATATTTTAATTGTGCATGATAATCCTTACAGTTTTATTTTGAATGAACATCCAATGAGTTTATTAAGTGTTGATGGTGCAAAGGATGTTGTATTGGAATTAAATTCTTTAAGCAAATCATCTAATATGGCAGGATGGAGAGTTGGAATGTTAATTGCGTCTAAACAACATATTGATGAAGTATTACGATTTAAAAGTAATATGGACAGCGGTATGTTTCTTCCGCTGCAACTTGCAGCAGCAAAGGCTTTGAGCTTAGATAAAGATTGGTATGACAGCATTAATAAAATTTACAGAGAACGAAGAACAGAAGTTTTTGAATTGTTGGATTTATTGAAATGTGATTATTCAAAAGAACAGGTTGGCATGTTTGTTTGGGCAAAGGTTCCGGCAAAATATAAAAACGGATATGAGTTAAGTGATGAAATTTTATATAACTCAAATGTATTTATTACACCAGGCGGAATTTTTGGAAGCGCAGGAAATAATTATGTGCGTGTTAGTTTATGCGGCAGTATTGAAAGATTTGAAGAAGCGATAAGACGAATTGATAATTGATAAATTATAATTGATAATGAAAAAGGAAAATGTTTTAAAAGAAAAAAGTTTTGCTTTTGCACTTCGAATAGTTAGGTGCTATCAATATCTGAATGCTGAAAAAAAAGAAAATATACTTTCAAAGCAATTATTAAGAAGTGGCACTTCGGTTGGCGCGAATATCAGAGAAGCTGAACAAGCCCAAAGCAAAACTGATTTCATTCATAAATTATCGATCGCATTAAAGGAAGCTAATGAAACTGCTTATTGGTTAGAACTATTACATGAAGCAGAGTATTTAGAAAAAAATATGTTTGAAAGCATTTATGCCGATTGCACAGAATTATTAAAATTATTGATAAGCATTATTAAAACAAGTAAACAGAATAATGACAAATAAAATAGATAACGACTCTCAATTATCAATTGTCAATTATCAATTGAACATTTGTATTGTAGGTGTTGGGTTAATCGGTGGTTCTTTTGCATTAACTGCAAAACAAAAAGGAATTGCTAAACATATAATTGGAGTTTGCAATAGAGAAGAAACAAAACAAAAAGTATTGGAATTAGAATTGGTTGATGAAGTATTACCATTAGAAGAGGCCATTAAAAAAAGTGATTTGATTTATGTAGCGATTCCTGTTGATATAACAGTTTCGGTAATGCAAACAATAATGGATTTGGTGAATGACAAACAAATTGTTGTTGATGCTGGCTCAACAAAATTTGTTTTGTGTGAAGCATTGAAAAATCATCCCATGCGCAAACGCTTTGTGGCAACGCATCCTATGTGGGGAACAGAATATAGTGGACCAGAAGCTGCTGTTAAAGATGCATTCATCGGAAGAGCTTGTGTGATTTGTGAAAAAAATAAAAGTGATGAACAAGCTGTTGCCATTGTTGAAAATATTTATAAAGAATTAGGAATGCATTTGGTTTATATGGAATCAGAAGCGCATGATATGCATGCAGCTTATGTAAGTCATATTTCGCATATTACTTCTTTTGCATTAGCGAATACAGTATTAGAAAAAGAAAAAGAAGAAGATGCTATTTTTGAATTAGCAGGTGGTGGTTTTGAAAGTACGGTTCGATTGGCAAAAAGTAATCCGGCTATGTGGGCACCGATATTTATGCAGAACAGAGAAAACGTGTTGGATGTTTTGAATGAACATATTTCTCAATTAAGAAAATTTAAAAGTGCGTTGGAAAAAGAGAATTTAAATTATTTAAATGAATTGATGGAGAATGCGAATAAGATAAAAAGAATTTTGAAATAAAAAATAAAAGTAAAAAGTGAAAAGGCAAAACCTAAAACTGTTAAGCATAATACTTTTTGCTTTTGACTTTTCACTTTTGACTTGTTGAGTTGAGATCAGAATGTTCAAGTGAGTGACACAACAGGCGATGCCATGAAAACCAATGCTGGCAACACAATTAAAACAAAAAGTTGTAAAGGGTTTTAATAAATTACCTTTGCGGCAAAATTTATAAAGTAATGATAACATTTAGTGAGTTAGGTTTAAGCGAAAAATTAGTTAAAGCAACTGATGCGTTGGGGTTTGTGAATCCAACATTAATTCAGGAAAAAGCTATTCCGGTATTATTAAGCGGAACAAAAGATTTTATTGGATTGGCTCAAACCGGCACAGGTAAAACTGCCGCATTTGGTTTGCCATTATTGCAATTAATAGATGTAACACAAAGATATCCGCAGGCATTGGTGGTTTGTCCAACAAGAGAATTGTGTATACAAATTGTTACCGAAATAGAATTATTTAAAAAGTTTATTCCGGGAATGAATGTGGTTGCCGTTTATGGTGGTACAAGCATTAGTATGCAAATACGCGATTTGAAAAGAGGAATTCAAATTGTTGTTGCAACACCGGGACGATTGATTGATTTGATAGAAAGAAAAGCAATCAACTTAGAGCAAATAAAATATGTGGTGTTGGATGAAGCAGATGAAATGCTTAACATGGGTTTTAAAGATGATATTGAATTCATTTTACAAAACACACCGCATCGTGAAGCAATTTGGTTATTCAGTGCAACGATGCCGGCAGAAATTAGAAGAGTAAGTAAACGTTACATGAAAGAACCTTTTGAAGTTACGGTTGGTAAAATGAATACGGCTAATAAAAGCACCGATCATCAATATTTTATTGTGAGTTCACATCATCGTTATGAAGCATTGAAAAGATTGATTGATTTTAATCCGGGTATTTATGGTTTGATTTTTACGAGAACAAAATTAGATGCACAAAATATTGCAGAGAAATTAACTCGTGATGGTTATGATATTGATGCATTGCATGGAGATCTTACACAACAGCAACGCGATAAAGTAATGGGAGAGTTTCGCGAAAAAACTTTACAGTTATTAGTTGCTACTGATGTTGCTGCAAGAGGTATTGATGTAAAAGAAATTACGCACGTCATTAATTTTGAATTACCTGATGATGTTGAAGTTTATACGCATCGCAGTGGAAGAACAGGTCGTGCAGGCAGTACAGGTATTTGCATGAGCATTGTTCAGAGCAAAGACGTTTATAAGTTGCGGCAAATAGAAAAAATTGCGCAAGTACCTTTTCATAAGTTAGAAGTACCAAGTGGTAAAGATGTTTGCAGAAAACAGTTTTATTCTTTCATGGATAAATTGTTGGAAACAGATATTTCGCATGGTGATTACAAAACTTTCTTACCCATGTTACAGGAAAAATTTGCGGATGTTACCAAAGAAGAAGTATTGACACGCCTTGCTGCAATGGAGTTTGACAGATTCTTAAAATATTATGAGAATGCAGAAGATTTGAATTTGAGAGAACAACGCAGAGAAAGAAGAGATTCAAGAGATACAGTTCGCGAAATGCCTGATCAGGCAAGAAGAAGAGAGCGAGATAATCGTCCGGTAAAATATAGCGATGGTGATACTGTTCGATTATTTGTAAATCTCGGAACAAAAGATGGTTTTTATAAAGCAAGTTTTTTACAATTTATTTTAGATATGAGTGAATTAAAGAAAGAAGTGCTGGGAAGAATTGATATGAAAGAAATGAATAGTTGGATTGAGATAGATAAAAAAGTGGCAAAGCAAATGATCACTTCATTGGATGGGAAAAATTATCGTGGCAGAAGAATAAGAATGAATGATGCGAATTCAAGATAATTAAGAATGATGAGTTATGAATGATGAATTAAACAATTAAATATTCATTCATAATTCAAAACTTATAATTCATAACTAAAAAATATTTTTATAATGATGTCATTCTAAGAATCTAATTTATCATTTATCAGATTCCTCACTTCGTTCGGAATGACAAATCAAACTATCTG
>CAILAF010000022.1 GCA_903832075.1 uncultured Chitinophagaceae bacterium | reverse complement strand
GTTTATCGCAACGAAACTATTTCGGCAAGAGCGCATTGTTTTTTTCATCAAGTAGAAGGATTGTATATCGATGAAAATGTAAGCTTCGCAGATTTAAAACAAACCTTGTATTTTTTTGTGCAGGAAATGTTTGGCAAAGAAACCAAAGTGCGTTTTCGTCCTTCTTATTTTCCTTTTACAGAACCGAGTGCAGAAATGGATATCAGTTGTTTGATTTGCGGCGGCGATGGTTGCAATGTTTGTAAACATACCGGATGGGTTGAAATTCTGGGAAGCGGAATGGTGCATCCAAAAGTGTTGGAAAACTTTGGCATTGATTCAAATAAATATACCGGCTTTGCATTTGGTATGGGAGTGGAAAGAATTTGTCAATTAAAATATCGTGTGAATGATCTGCGATTATATTCTCAAAACGATGTTCGTTTCTTGAAACAATTTACAAGCGCATTGTAATTTATGCGGTTTATATTTTTGTTGTGCTAACCATTGCATCTTCTACATTTGTATTATTCATTTAATAAATTGAATGGTACACAAAACAAAAGGCATTATTCTTAGAACAGTAAAATATGGTGATACAAGTATCATCACCACTGTGTACACAGAATTATTTGGTGTGCAAACGTATATTGTAAAAGGTGTTAGACAATCTTCAAAAAAATCACAAGGCAAAGCAAATTATTTTCAGCCGGCTGCTATTTTAGAAATGGAAGTATATCATAATGAATTGAAACAAATGCAATTCATTAAAGAATATCAATGGAGTTTTTTTTATGAAAGAATTTTTTTTGATGTTGTTCGTAATGCAGTTGCCATGTATGTGATAGAATTATTACAACACAGTTTGAAACAACCTGAAGCGCATCCCGAATTATTTTATTTTATTGAGAATACATTACAACAATTAGATAAAGGCAATGATAGTTTAATTGCTAATCTTCCATTGCTCTTTACTTTACAATTAGGAAGCGAATTGGGTTTTAGAATTTTGGGCGAATATAATAATGAAACAATGGTAATTGATTTACAGGAAGGAAGTTTTGTAAAAGACGTTCCGTTGCATCAACATTATCTTTCAAACGAAACTGCAAAAATTACTTCGCAATTATTAGCATCAAATAATTATGAAGAAGCTGCTAAAATTTTATTGAACAGAAATATCAGAAAAGAATTATTACAAGCTTATCAAACCTTTATGCAATTGCATATTACAGGCTTCGGCGAATTGAGAAGCGTTGCTGTTTTGCAGGAATTATTTGCGTAACTGCGTTGCCTTTTTTACGTTCAACTTTTAGTACATCAATAATTTTTTTTATTATAAATGCAATAGCAACGCAGAATAAAATATCTATTGATAAACTTAAAAAAGAGAAAGCATCTTTTGCATTATTTAAGTTTTCAGGTGCAGCAACAAAAAAAGTTCGTGGCCATCCAAACTTATTATAATTGCTGAAATTTTCTTCTACATCAGTTTTGCTAAAAGTGATTGCCGTAAATAAAATAACGGTAAGCAAAAAAATAAAAGAAACTTTTTTCATCAAGCTATTTTTTTAATTGTTGCTTTAGAATTTATTTTTCCGTTTTCAATATTTTCAATTAGAACCACTCCCGGTTTTTTATTTTTTTCAAAACTTCCCAACACATTATCAAGTTGCAATGCTTTGGCTCCGTTTAAAGTTGCCCATTGCAAAAGTTCTGTTTCTGTAGTGTTCGGATTATGTTGTTTGATTGTTTTTATTTCATCTAAAATACTTAAACTCCAATTGCTTGCAAGACTATCGGTTCCGATAACCATATTGCATTTGTGTTTTTGAAAGAGCGATATTGGAGGAACAGCATTTTCAATATAGGTATTTGCATTAACGCATAAACAATAAAATTATTGTTGATTATTTTGAAGAGATTGAATGTTTAAGAATTCAATATCATTTTCTTTTATAAAAGTATTGTGTACAAAAATTACTTGCTTTGCATTTGATAATTTATCTGCATAAGATTGAACACTACTTTTTCCTGTTGGTTTAAAAAAAGAAAAATCAATATTCATCTTTTCATACATTCTTGTAAAATCTCCGCTGCGATGAATAAATAAATCATCTTCAAAAATTGTTTCCTGATTATGTATGGTGGTTGTTTTGTTTTTAAAAAAAGGAGCAATTAATTTCCATAATTCATCAGAAACGGAATAAGGTGCGTGAGGAGCAAAACAAAGTCGGAAGTCGGAAGTCGGAAGTCGGGAGAATGCATCATAATATTCTTTGCTTCTGTTAAATCTTGTTTGCGCAATTTGCGGTAACCATCCACTTACTTCAATAAAATTATAATAAACTAATCGTTGTTTTAATTTTTGTGAAATGGTTAATGTGTTATTACAAATATCTCCAACAGCAACAATGCCGTTAGTGATCATTTCATCTTCTGCATTTTTAATAGCATCTAAAATTTCTTCTTCCGGAAAATGACGTTGCGTTACAACGCCAAAAACAAAATCAACCAAACCTGTTTTTTCCGGGATCAAGTTTTTCATATGACTTAATTCCAAATGGCAATGACAATTAATAAATCCCGGAGAAAGAATGCCGTTAAAAATTTGGATATCATCGCCTGCGTTTTTTTCATCAACAATCTCGATTATTTTTCCTTTGCCATCAATAATTAAAACATATTGATGATTGAGGATTTGATATCCATCAAATAAATAATCGGCTTTAAATTTTTGATAAGACAATTTTTACAGTTTAATTGATGAAGGTCTGTTTTTTTATGATTGCAGAAAAGTATCGAATATGTTGAATTAGACTGCGCAATTAAAGATAATCATGGGTAAAATTGCTCAATTCGAAGGTGCTTGTAAAAATAAAGACAAAAATTTTATTGAAAACCAGCAAGTTATAAAGGTGCGATAAAAAATAGTTGCTTAAATTTTTGGAAAATCAATTGCTGAGAGCCACCTTCGCACTCCCGAAAAAAATCGGGAATATTTTACAGTTGACGGGATAGCGTCAACATCACTTAAACAAATTTATCATGAGTAAACTTCATTTCACCACAAAACATGCGAACGAGGCTACCGTTAAACACAACTGGTACATTGTGGACGGTACTAATCAAACCGTAGGGCGCATTGCTTCTAAAATCGCTGCTGTTCTTCGTGGTAAGAACAAAGCTTATTACACACCGCATGTTGATTGCGGCGATTATGTAATAGTTATTAATGCAGAAAAAGTTGTTTTTACCGGAAACAAATCAGAACAAAAACAATATATCAACTATTCCGGATATCCAGGCGGGAAAAAAGAAGAAACGGCACAAGATCTATTGAAACGTCGCCCGGAAGTAATTATGGAAAGAGCGATCAAAGGGATGTTACCTAAAAATCGTTTAGGTCGCAAAATGTTCAATAAATTATTTGTGTATGTTGGAACACAACATCCGCACGGAGCACAGCAACCAAAAGAATTGAAGTTCTAAATACAAATTAAAAATTTCTCATTCCAAATTTATATAAATGGAAAAACAAAAAAATGCAGTTGGTCGTCGTAAAGAAGCCGTTACCCGTGTTTTCATTAGCAAGGGAGACGGGAAGATCACTGTGAATGACAAAAATTATAAGGAATATTTCCCATTAGTGTATTTGCAAAATCAAGTAGAAGCGCCATTAAAAGTTTCTGAAACGGCGGGCAAGTTTGATATCGTTATTAATGCACAAGGTGGTGGATTAAAAGGACAAGCCGAAGCAATTAAATTAGGAATTGCCCGTGCACTATTGGAAGTAAATCCTGATTTCCGTCCGGTATTAAAAGCTGCTGGTCATTTGAAACGTGATCCACGTGGTGTTGAACGTAAGAAATTTGGTCATAAGAAAGCACGTCGTAGCTTCCAGTTCAGCAAACGTTAATCATTATATTCAAACAAATTTATTAAACACATTTATAATAATACAATGGAAAATAACACTTCATTACAACAGCAACTTTTGGAAGCCGGTGTTCACTTTGGCCATCTGAAAAAGAAGTGGAATCCAAAGATGTTGCCATACATTTTTGCTGAAAAGAAAGGCATTCACATTATTGATCTGAATAAAACTGTAGATCATTTACAGCAAACCGCAGCAGCAATGAAACAAATTGCAAAAAGCGGTAAGAAGATCATGTTTGTGGCTACAAAAAAACAAGCGAAAGAAATTGTTAGCGAATGCGCTAAAAAGGTAAACATGCCTTTTGCAACAGAACGTTGGTTGGGTGGAATGTTAACCAATTTCAACACAGTTCGTAAGAGCGTAAAGAAAATGCAAAGCATTGAAAAGATGTTGAATGATGGCAGTGCAGAAAGTTTAACTAAAAAAGAACGCCTAACATTAACTCGTGATAAAGAAAAGATGGAAAAAGTATTAGGCGGTATTGCGCAATTAGGTCGCTTGCCTGCTGCTTTATTCTTAGTAGATATTGGTCATGAACATATTGCATTGGCAGAAGCAAAACGTTTAGGCATCACAACTTTTGGTATGGTTGATACAAATTGTGATCCTAATAAAGTTGATTTTGCAATTCCGGCAAATGATGATGCAACAAAATCAATTGCCATCATTACTAATTATTTAACTGCTGCTATCGCAGAAGGATTAGTTGAGCGTCAGGCTTCAAGAGAAGAAGAAGAAGCACATGATCATGATTCAAATGAAAATGAAGCAAAAGCACGTAGATTAGAAGCTGAAGCACAAGCAGAAGGTGGTCGTGGTCGCAGAGGACGCGGTGCTGCTGATACAGCCGGTGCGCCAGGTGGACAACCGAAACGTCGTGTGCCAAACACTCGTCGTCCCGCAGGTGGCGGAAGATAAATAATTGTAATAACATTGTTGGGTCATTAGTCATTCAATTAATGTTTGATTATTGACCCATCTTTTATATAATAAATCAACGTAGTTATAGTAGGTATTTCTATAACCACAACAAAATTTAAAAGGAGAAATATATTATGAGTTCAACTGTAGCTATTACTGCTGCCGAAATAAATAAGTTGCGTCAAGCAACCGGAGCAGGTATGATGGATTGTAGAAAAGCATTAACAGAAACAAATGGTGATTTTGAAGCAGCTGTTGATTGGTTGCGTAAACAAGGTCAGAAAGTTGCAGCTAAACGTAGCGATCGTGAAGCTAAAGAAGGAGTGATCATTGCAAAAACAACTGTAGATAATAAAACAGGTTTTATTGTTTGCATTAGCTGCGAAACAGATTTTGTTTCTAAGAATACGGATTTTGTTGCATTTGCTCAAAGCATTGCTGAAGCTGCTGTTGCTAATAATGCAAAAAATACAGAAGAGTTAAATGAGGTAATTATTAATGGTTCAAAAGTTGCTGATTTAATTAATGATAAATTAGCTTCAATCGGCGAAAAAATTGGAATAAGCAGATTTGAAAGAATTGAAGCACCTTATGTTGCATCATATATTCATGGTGCAAACAGAATGGGTGTTTTAGTTGCATTAAATGACGCAGCAGTTGAAGCAGGAAAAGATGTCGCTATGCAAATTGCAGCACTGAATCCTTTAGCTGTTGATGCACAAAGCATTCCTTCTG
>CAILAF010000021.1 GCA_903832075.1 uncultured Chitinophagaceae bacterium | reverse complement strand
ATTAAAATCATTGAAGGACCATTTAATGATTTCAATGGTGTGATTGAAGAAGTGAATGATGAAAAGAAAAAATTAAAGGTTACAGTAAAAATATTTGGGCGTTCAACTCCTGTAGAATTGAATTATATGCAGGTAGAGAAATTGAATTAAAACTATTCAAATCATTAAATTTTAAATCCTGCATTATGCAGGATTTTTTATTTGCTGATTCAATTAAATCTTTTACCTTCGCCGTCCCAAAAAGTTCTTTAGATAAAGAATGATTGATCTTGGGAGTTCCGATAACTATCGGAACGCTATCACCAATTAAATCGTAAACATGGCAAAAGAAATCTCCGGCTTCGTGAAGCTGCAGGTGAAAGGCGGTCAAGCCAATCCTGCACCTCCTGTAGGCCCCGCACTCGGTTCAAAGGGTGTGAACATTATGGAGTTCTGCAAACAATTCAATGCAAGAACTCAGGATAAAATGGGAAAAGTTGTTCCTGTTATTATTACAGTTTATACAGACAAATCTTTCGATTTCGTACTTAAAACTGCTCCGGCTGCTGTTCAATTAATGGAAGCGGCAAAAATCCAAAAAGGTAGTAAAGAAAGCAATCGTGCTAAAGTTGGTAAAGTATCATGGCCTCAGGTTGAAGCAATAGCTAAAGACAAAATGCCTGACCTTAATTGCTTTACAATTGAAAGCGCTATGAAAATGATTGCCGGTACTGCCCGTAGTATGGGATTAACAGTTGAAGGAAAAGCTCCTTGGGAAAATTAATTTATTCACCTTATAATTTTTTAAATCATGTCATTGACTAAAAAAAGAAAAGCAGTAGAAGGCAAGGTGGATAAGAACAAAGCATATTCCCTTAAAGAAGCCGCTACTTTAGTTAAAGAAATAAACTGTACAAAATTTGACAGTTCAGTTGACTTACATATTCGTTTAGGAGTTGATCCTAAGAAAGCAGACCAGCAAGTTCGTGGTACTGTTACTTTACCGCATGGTACAGGTAAAACAAAAAAAGTATTAGTGTTATGTACTCCAGATAAAGAAGCTGCTGCAAAAACTGCTGGTGCTGATTTTGTTGGTTTGGATGAATTCATTACAAAAATTGAAGGCGGTTGGGTAGATGTAGATGTAATTATTGCAACACCATCGGTAATGCCAAAGAGTGGTAAATTAGGTAAAGTATTAGGGCCGCGTAACTTGATGCCAAATCCTAAAACAGGAACAGTAACAAACGATGTTGCTGCTGCTGTTAATGAAGTAAAAGGTGGTAAGATTGCATTTAAAGTTGATAAAGCCGGTATTGTACACGCTTCTATCGGGCGCGTTTCATTTGATGCAAATAAAATTGCAGAGAATAGTGCTGAATTAATTAATGCTATCAACAAATTAAAACCATCTTCAGCAAAAGGTATTTATTTGAAATCAGTTAGTATAGCAAGCTCGATGAGCCCAGGAATTTCATTAGACACAAAAGCATTATCTAACTAATCCTGTGGATTCTATAAAAAGAAAGTGAAACAGGTTTATAAAAACATTAGTTATGACTAAAGAACAAAAAAATGAAGTGATAGAAGTTCTTAAAAAGAAATTCTCACAATACAATAACTTTTACGTTACTGATACCGAATCATTAACTGTAGCACAAGTTACTAAATTACGACATGCTTGTTTTGATAAGCAAGTAGAAATGAAAGTAGCAAAGAATACTTTGATCAAGAAAGCATTGGAATCAATTGATGCTGAAAAATATACAGGCGTATATGATTCATTGAATAATGTAACAGCATTATTATTCTCTGAAAATCCTAAAGAGCCAGCATTAATCATTTCCTCTTTCCGCAAACAAAGTAATTCTGAAAAACCTGTTTTGAAAGCAGCTTTCATCAATGGTGATATTTATGCCGGTGATAATAATCTGAAAGCACTTACTCAAATTAAAAGTAAGAATGAACTTATCGGAGAAGTTATTGGATTATTGCAATCTCCAGCAAAACGTGTTTTGGCTGCTTTATTGCACCATCACGAAAAACAAGTTGCAGAATAATTTGCTAATACAAATTTAGATATACGATTTTCAAAAATCTTTAGATCGTAAATCGTAATTCTAAAATTGTAAGTAATAAAACCAACGCCACTGAGGTGAAAATGTGGCATATTCATTAACCATCCGCCGGAGATAAAACGATGAAGGCGGTTAAAAAGTAAAAATATGGCAGACGTAAAAACATTAGCCGAACAATTAGTTGGCTTAACAGTAAAAGAAGTTCAAGAGTTAGCAGATGTATTAAAAACTCAGTATGGTATTGAACCAGCTGCTGCTGCAGTAGTTGTTGCTGCGGGTGGTGATGGTGGCGGTGCCGCTGTTGCAGAAGAAAAAACTGCTTTTGATGTGATCTTAAAAAGCGCCGGACCAAGCAAATTGAATGTTGTTAAAATTGTAAAAGAATTGACTGGTCTAGGTTTGAAGGAAGCAAAAGATTTAGTTGATGGTGCACCAAAAGCTGTTAAAGAAGGTATCTCTAAAGGTGAAGCTGATGAATTAGCAGCTAAATTAAAGGATGCAGGTGCTGAAGTTGAAATAAAATAATTTCAGAAAATACTTTTCAAAATAAATCCCGCTTATGCGGGATTTATTTTTTTTAACAAAGAATAGAATGTTTACAATTTAAAAGTAAGCCCTCCATTCAAAATATATTTTCCATAGCCCGCTTCGATAAATAAGCCTGCTTTTTTAGCAATATAAAAATTGGCACCTAAACTCATTTGATATGCAAAGTCTGTTGGGTTGCTTGTATAATTTATCTTATTTCCGCCTGCATCAATATAATTTTCATTCCATATATTAATACCAATTGCTGTTCTGATATAAGGTGCAACCGTTTTACCCGGTACGGGAATATATCTTACAAAATCTAACATAATTGCTGAATTTTCTAATGAGCCGGTAAATGATGGAGAAGAAGTGCTATATGCATAATATGGAGCAGTTACGGTTCCGTGCGTAATCAATAAACCAATTGCAAATGTTCTATTTAATTGATAATCTATTGAACCAATAAATGGACCGCTTTGAGTTGCCGCTACTGTTGCTGGATAATAATTATACGAACCGGCAAATTGGTTTTTATCCAAATCAGGAAAACCATATCCTAGTGAAATATTTAGTGAGGGTTTAAATGAATAATCTGTTGAATCTCTTTTTTGATTATTTCTTCTTGGATACCTTGGATATGCACGCATTCCATAACCAAATCCGGGACCAACTCTTATTCCAATTTGTGCATCGGCTGTGATGCTTGCTAACAACAATAAGATAAACAAACTCAGCAATAACTTATTCATAAGTGAGTATTTTGAATGATTAGATGGTCGCAATTGTTGAATTGTTTATTTATGAATCCCTAAATTTTTGTTATCAACATATTAGTAAGCTTAGTTATCCACACAAAAATTTGGCTTAAAATTTGTTTTTGGGGTTCCGTTCGTATTCCATACTTTTGCAGTCCTTTATTTTAAGGCTAATTAGCAGCAGGTAGTTCGGTCGTGGCCACGTTCACGTTCTGCCTTATTTTCAAGAGTGTTGGAATCTGTAGTTCCTGCTCTTATTTCATAGCATAAACCGGTTTTAAAAAAATTATGTCAACAACAACATTGCACAACAGGATCAGCTTTGGTAAGACAAAACACTTAGCTGAAACTCCTGACCTACTCGACATCCAGTTACAATCTTTCAGAGAGTTCTTTCAATTAGAAACTACGCCTGATAAGAGAAACAATGAAGGATTGTTCCGAGTGTTTAAAGATAATTTTCCGATTACTGATACACGTAATATTTTCGTGTTAGAGTTTTTGGATTATTTTATTGATCCACCACGCTATACTATTGAAGAATGTATGGAACGTGGTTTAACCTATGCTGTACCGCTTAAAGCAAAATTGCGTTTAAGTTGTAATGATGAAGAGCATGTGGATTTCCAAACTATTGTTCAAGATGTTTTCTTAGGAAACATTCCTTATATGACTCCACGCGGAACTTTCGTTATCAACGGAGCAGAGCGTGTAGTGGTTTCTCAATTACATCGTTCACCCGGTGTATTCTTTGGTCAATCAACTCATCCAAACGGGACAAAGATTTATTCTGCAAGAGTAATTCCTTTTAAAGGTGCATGGATGGAGTTTGCAACAGACATTAATAATGTAATGTATGCTTACATTGATCGTAAGAAAAAATTCCCTGTAACAACATTATTGCGTTCTATTGGTTTTGAAACTGATAAAGATATTCTTGAATTATTCGGAATGGCTGATGAAGTTAAATCCGATAAAAAAGAATTGAAAAAACATATCGGTAAAAAATTAGCTGCACGTGTTTTAAGAACATGGGTAGAAGATTTTGTTGATGAAGATACCGGTGAAGTGGTAAGTATTGAACGTAATGAAATTGTGTTGGAACGTGATTCTATTTTAGATGAAGCAGCTATTGACACTATTATTGAGATGGATGTTAAAAGTGTATTCATTCAAAAAGAAGATGTGGGTGGTGATTATGCAATTATCTATAACACATTAAATAAAGATACTTCGAACAGTGAATTAGAAGCGGTGCAACATATCTATCGCCAATTGCGTGGTGCTGATGCTCCTGATAATGAAACTGCACGTGGTATTATTGATAAATTATTCTTCTCTGATAAACGTTATGATTTAGGAGAAGTAGGTCGTTATAAAATTAATCGCAAATTAGAATTGGAATATCCTTTAACTAAAAAGGTATTGACCAAACAAGATATCATTGAAATTATTAAATATTTAGTTCGCTTAACAAATGCGAAAGCAGAAATTGATGATAT
>CAILAF010000020.1 GCA_903832075.1 uncultured Chitinophagaceae bacterium | reverse complement strand
CATTCAAACGCGGAGTAACAAAAGCACCAAACAAATTATTATTATCTGCACGCAAACCCGCTACCATTGTGAATTTATCGTTTGGCATAAATGTATATTCAAAAAAAGCACCGGGAACAATTTCTTTTCTGTTATAATTATTTGTATTCAAATCTTCATTGTATTTATCATACAGAAAACTTAAACCTGTTCTGAATTTATGTGCAGTTGTTCCGATGATGGATTGATAAATTAAATTGCTATAAAAGTTTTGTTGCTGCGCATTGTATTTTGTTAATCCAAAATAATCATATTGATTGTGCGAGAATCCTGCCAATTGCAAACCAATACTTTTATATTTTTTTCCTGGAAACACATAACCAATTTTTCCAAATGCTTCGTATCGTTCTGTTTTCAATCCCAATCCATAAGATTGCATTGTAAACATTTCTGTTGAAGGATTAAAATTTACTTCGCCACCGGTTTTATTATCAGTCAAGATTTTTATTCCAAATTGAATCATCACACCTTTACTATTATCAAATTTCCATCTGTTTAAAAGTGTAAATAAATTGCCGTAAGGAATATCGCGATAACCATCATGATTTTCATCCAATGTTTTATTATTTAGAAAATCGTAATGCATCAATAATGAAGAACTCCATTTATCATTCAACTTATTACTAACATTTACATTCAAATCTGTTTTCCCAAATTCATTTATATAAATATTAGCAAATAATTTTCCATTTTTTTCTGGTTTCTTCTCTTCAATATTTATTTGCCCGGCAATACTTTCATAACCATTGGCAACAGAACCCGTTCCCTTCGTGAGTTGAATAGATTCAATCCATGTGCCAGGGATGAAACCCAAGCCAGTAGCGGTTGCTATGCCACGAGGACCGGGCATATTCTCAACCGTTAACTGCGTATAAATACCTGATAATCCTAATAACTGAATTTGTTTAGAACCTGTAATCGCATCACTAAAAGAAACATCAACCGAAGGATTTGTTTCAAAACTTTCACTCAAATTACAACAAGCCGCTTTTAATAATTCTTTTTCGCTAAACACAATTGTTTTTATTGGTGAGATAGTTGAAGCATACATTGAATGTTGCCTTGCAGTAACAGTAACATCATTCAATTGCTTATTAGATGCCAAAATAATTCTCACCAATGATTGATCTGTTATTGTAATTGTATCATTTTGATAACCGATATAACTGATAATTAACTTTTGTGATTGATTGTTACGCTGAATATTAAAAATTCCGTTTTCATTGGTAATGCTTCCCATATTTGATTGCAACCAAACAACCGAAGCGCCAATCAATGGTTTAAAATTTCCTTTTTTATCTTCTTCCAAAACAATCCCTTTTATAAAATTATCATTGAAATTGGGAAGATTAAGAACCGAATCAATTCTTAATTGTGTGTTTTCATTTTCACGATACAAACAACATTCGGGCAATGCATTGTATGTTTTATCTTTTGCTTTTTTAAATTCTGTATCATGACCAACATCTGCAATTTTTTGATGAATTTGATCAATAGAAATAACAGCAGGATTGTATTGCAGCGATAATAATTTTGTATCAATACTCCAAACTGCATTGCGAATGCCTTTTATTTTTAAAGCATTTTCTATTCTTGTTTTACATTTTTCGCAATTACCAAAAACTTTAATTGTTATAGAAGAGTCTTTACCAGATTGAGTTTGCGCAGTTGAATGAATACTGAATAAAATCAGACATACTAATATATATTTCATCTTTCACGTTTTTATTTTTGAAAAAAACATTCAATACAATTCTTATTGCATTGAAATATTAAACGTGAAGAATCAAATTCTGAAATTGCAATTCATTAAATAAACAGGTAGCTGTTTCTTTTCGGGCGGATCATTGGAATGATCTGAAAGATATGTAATTGATGAAGTTGAAAACGTTTTTTGAAAACAATTATCATTTATAACAGCAACAACCAGATGACTATTATTTACAACAAGTGCTGTCGCTGCATTTTCATGACTGTCACTTAATTTATAAAAAGCCTTTTCTGTTTTACAACAGCCGGCCATTGATTTGCTTTTACAATTTTTTTTATTTGAATGCTGAGAGAAAAAAGTAATTGATAAAAGTTTACCGCAACAATAATTTTTATTAATGCCAATTCCAAAAACGGAGAGCATGTAAAAAAATAAAACCAATATAAGTGTAAACTTTTTCATTGATCCACAAAGGTAAAGTTATTTGATGTTAGCAATAATGATTTCTATCTGATCAAGTTTAAAGCAATGCAAACAGCTATTTTATTAGTTTGATTCCTCTGCAATTGTTTTAGCGGCAATCCATCCGGTTGTCCATGCATTTTGAAAATTAAAACCACCGGTTATTCCATCTATATCGATAATTTCTCCGGCAAAAAATAAATGTTTAACAATTTTACTTTGCATCGTGTTGGCATCAATCTCATTTAATTTTATACCACCGCATGTAACAAACTCTTCTTTAAAAGTTGTTTTGCCTTTTACCTGAAAGGCTTGCGCAGTAAGTATTTGAATTAATTTGTTTTGTTGCTTGGAAGTTAATTCAGCCCATCTGGCATCTTCTTTAATAAAACTTTCTTTCAATAAATAATTCCATAAGCGATTAGGCAAATCAAATGGATTTTTATTCCCAATTTTTTGTGAAGCAAATTTTTCGCGAAAAAATATCCATTCTTCTCTTAACGAATTTTCATTTCTGCTACTCAGCCAATTTACTGTTATTTCGAAATGATAATTTTTTTCTGATAATAATTTGGCACCCCAGGCAGATAATTTTAAAACAGCCGGCCCGCTCATTCCCCAATGTGTAATTAATAATGGTGCCTGTTCCTGTAATTTTGTTCCTGCAATTTTTATTGTTGCATTTTCAACACTCACTCCCATTAATTCTGTTATTTTATTATTGGGAATATTGAATGTGAATAATGATGGCACAGGTTCTTCAATAGAATGACCTAATTTTTTCAACCAATCAAATTGATTTGATTTTGGATAACCGCCACAGGCAATACAAAGAAAGTCGGAAGTCAGGAGTTGCGAGTCGGGAATAAGAAGTTTGAAAGAATTGCTTTCATTTTTTATTTCTTTCACTTCACAATTCAACAAAATTTCAACATTATATTTATTGGCTTCTTTTAAAAAACAATCAATAATAGTTTGTGAAGAATTTGTTTCAGGAAACATTCTTCCATCACTTTCTCTTTTTAATTTTACATTTCTTTCTTTAAACCATTCAATTGTATCTTTTGTATTGAACCAATGAAATGCTTTTTTTAAAAAGTTTTGTCCGCGTGGATATTTTTTTATTAACTCATCAATTTCGAAACAGGCATGTGTTACGTTACAACGCCCACCACCACTCACTTTCACCTTACTCAATAATTTATTAGATTTCTCAATAATCATTACTTTCAATGAAGGATTATTTTTTGCAGCATTGATAGCACAAAAAAAACCGGCTGCACCGCCACCAATAACAATTAACCCCCTATCCCCTTGAAGGGGAGATTTAGAAACAATATTTTTATCATTCATCATAAAAAATAAAAAGCCCGAAAATATTTTTCGAGCTTCAAATATAGTCCAGATAATAAGCCCCTTTAGGGGTTTGGATTAATAATATTTTGAATTCAAATTTGTATTTGCTTTTTCAGCAGTTTCAATAATGCTGTAATCAGATAATATCAAAGCTTGATCTCTTTTCACACAAACATCATGTTCAAAATGAACTGAAGTCTTGCCATCTTTTGTTCTCACAGTCCATCCATCACTTTCAGTAACTACATCTCTTGTACCTAAATTAATCATCGGTTCAATCGCCAAAACCAAATTCTCTTTTAATTTAGGACCATTGCCACGTTTCCCATAATTCGGCACTTGCGGATCTTCATGCAAACTTCTTCCCAATCCATGT
>CAILAF010000019.1 GCA_903832075.1 uncultured Chitinophagaceae bacterium | reverse complement strand
GAGACCTTCTTCAAATGGATGAAGGGGCACCTGCGCATTAAGTCCTTCTGGGGAAATACAGAGAATGCTGTACGGATACAGGTTTATGTGGCTATCATCACGTACTGCAGAGCACCTTTTATATTTGTAGAAATAGCTTTTAAAAAATATTCAAATTAGGTACAGCGTACCGTAATACCTTTAAATATGGCTGATACATATACCCAATGCTATGTTCACCTGGTATTTGCAGTTAAGAATCGGGATTCCTTAATCAAAATAGCGTGGAATGAAATGATATTCCGGTACGCTGTACCTTTGGTGCATATAGCCTCGCATATCCTACAATTATCATCAGTGCTCTGCACCTCTGCTCTTTGGCAACTAAATTTCTGCAAATTGCTGCTTACTTAGATAAAGATTCAATTTTATATCATTCCCCCACAACTTTTTCATCTGATCCTTAATATCGCTCTTATTGTTCCTTGACGTTACTTCTTATTGGGCACGCCACACCTGGAGCACAATAAGCAGTAATGAAATAAATGCCATTAATGATCAAATTGGATCTGCACTGAATCATTCCAAAAAAACGGTCACTATATCTACATCGACCGGAACCCGGAGATCGTGGATAAACTAAACCATAAGGTGATGATTATTTGAATAAGTATAGAAAAGAGTCTGCCAAAAAAATATATGGATTTTGCAATTGGATTATTCAGTTACACATTCAAATTCAGTTCCCATTTTTTTTGCAAAATCAGCCATTCGTATAAACGCATCTTTTTCCAGCGAACCATTCATTCCTTTATAACATATTTTGAAGGAACTATTTTCTGTTCTTACCCCACCAAAATTTAAAGTGAGATCTGCGAAACATTCACCGGTTACTGAGATGGAATGATCTTTAATTGAAAAATTTAAAAAATAAGAGCCCATTCTGGATTTATAGAGTTCTCGTTTAGCGGTCTTTATCGTGTAGAAATCTTTATCCTTAATTGCAATGGTGTAATCATTATCAATTAGCGTTCTTCCTGCCAGGGCAAAATTCTCGTCCGCCGACAAATTGTTTTTCACAATGATTTTATAAGTTTTGTGCGGAACTTCTTTGGGCTCAGAAAATGCACACAAATTACAAGCAATGAGTAATAATAAGATCAGGTTTTTCATAAATCTTAATAATCCTTAATGTTTATTTGTTTCTTTATTTCATTGGATAATTTAGTTAACTGTCCGTCTTGATATTCAATCCTTACAAATGGTTCCTAGGTAATAGTTAAACTAATTCCATTGTTATCCTCGTTTTTTTCAGTTTGGGACGCAAACATCCAAATAGTTAAAAATGTCGCTTTATGTAATTTTATTGCTTCAATTGAATTACCTATATCTTTTGAAAAAGGATATTCATAAGATTCTTGATTAATTTCCGATTTAAAATATTTTTCATTAAGTTCATCTCTGATATTGTTATAAAGATTTATAATATCACCCTCAAAAGATGGCCTAATCAATACAACTCCTGAAAAGAACTTTTTATTAAAAAATTTAAACGCCATAAATACAACATCTTTACCCGCAAATTTAACATGGCTAAATGACAACATATTTTGATTACTGAAATTTGGTATTAATTTGCATTCCGGTTTTGATAGCATTGCATTTTTAATACTATCAATATTAGATCTGAATTTCATTCCGAAAAATCGATCTAATTTTTGAGGTTTAATTTTATTACTAATTAAAATAGGATTATTTAACGAATCATCTCTTCTTTTTTTATCAATTTTAGATTTCTCTTTTGCGACCTGCAAATCAGATAAATATTTTTTTGCAGCTGGACTAATAATGACATCCATATCAAGAACATATCCAATATTGTTATGATATTCAGTTTTTATATAATTACCAACAATACCACCAATACCCATAATTTTCAATTTATTTCCTGTAGGTATTGTGGTAAAAACTTGTGATGCCGGATCATCAGCAGAAAATAAATAACACGATTCAGAATTCACAAATACTTTAATATCCTGGGCTTTGCATCCATCCCATGTAAGACACATAACGATGACGATTATTAGTATTTTCATAAAATGAATGTATCATATTGATTATATATGCTTATAGGCTTTATACCTGTTCCCCCGATTATATTATTAAATCACTACTGTCCGGGAAAAAACCAAAGATTCTTCGCTACGCTCAGAATGACAACAAATTATTGTACTGGAGAGTGT
>CAILAF010000018.1 GCA_903832075.1 uncultured Chitinophagaceae bacterium | reverse complement strand
GCCATTTTTATTTTCACTTAAATATATACCACACAAAATACCTATTGGAATTGCAATTACTGCCGCTACAAATACAAGTATTAATGTACCAACCAATGCATTAGCTATTCCACCGCCTGTTTCACCAACCGGCTTAGGTAAATGCGTTAGAAATGTCCAGTTAATCTTTGTTACACCTTCTTTAAATATATATAAAATAATTGCTATTAAAGGTAAGGTGATTAAAAAAGCCAAAAACACTATTAACCCCTGAATGATTTTACTTTTCGCAACCCTGTATTTAACTCTCGGATTCATAAATTATTCTTTCGTAAATCGTTTGATAATTGTTTTTCCAATCATGTTTATTAAAACAGTAACCAAAAATAAAACTAACCCTAATTCAATCAATGCAGAAAGATATACCGTATGATCGGCTTCGGTAAATTCATTGGCTATTACACTGGCCATTGTATTACCCGGGGAAAAAATACTCGTTGGCAATAAGCTTGTATTACCAATAACCATTGTAACCGCCATAGTTTCACCCAATGCTCTTCCTAATGATAATAATATACCTGCAAATAATCCTGATTTACTGTATGGCAATACAATATTCTTAATTACTTCGAATCTGGTAGCTCCTAATGAATAGGCACCTTCTTTTAAAGTTGAAGGTACCATCTTTATCATCTCTCTTCCCAACGATGCTGCATATGGTATAATCATTATTGCCAAAATAAGAGAAGAAGTAAAAATACCAATTCCATAAGGTAGTATCCCCATTTTGATTTCCAGGTCTCTCACAATAGGAACCAAAACCATCATACCCCAAAAACCATAAATAACCGAAGGCACAGCAGCAATTAACTCCACGGTATTTTTAAGAAAATTAGATAACCAACCTTTGGGGTTGTATTCTCCAAGATAAATAGCAATTGCAAAGGAAAAAGGGATTGAAATAATTAAAGCAATGAATGAAGTTAAAAGTGTTCCCAATAAAAAAGGGTAAGCCCCATAAACATTGTTAACAGGATCCCAAGTTTTACCCCATAAATATTTAATGCCTAATGATTTTAATGAAGGAATAGATTCAACAACCAATGTAAAAAAAACACCCAATACTAACACCACCATTACAAGCGCAACAATTATTAAAGTTCGTTTGAAAAAACTCTCTACTTTAATTTGCTGAAATGAATGTCTTGCCTTTTTCTTTATAGTAAATTCCATATTATAAACATTATGAAATTACCTGTATGAATATTCATACAGGTAATTTCATTAAAAATATTTTATCCTTTTTTTTTCAAATCAATATCACAAAATTTTTATTTCAAAATTGGTTTACCATCATAAGTAGCAGACTTAATAATTTTCTCGGCTACTTTTAATGCTTCTTTTGATAACGGTGCATAGTTTAATGGAGCAGCATATTGCTGTCCTTCATGAATATTCCACCATAAAAGATTCAATAATTTTTTTGCTCTGTCAAGTGAACGGCTATTATAATTCTGCTCTTTATAAATAATTTGCCATGTAAGACCGGCAATGGAATAACCATCAGGTGCATCTGTATCAGTCAAAAATATTTTTGAATCTTCCGGAAGAGCGATTTTTCCTGCAGCAGTTACTGATTCGATAGTTGGTAAAATAGTTTT
>CAILAF010000017.1 GCA_903832075.1 uncultured Chitinophagaceae bacterium | reverse complement strand
GTACCAAGCCAAGCATCTCCAAATAAGAAGAAAACAAAACTTCTTGCATTAGGAACAGAGATATAAAGCTTGCCGTCTTTTTTCAGGATCCTTCTTGCCTCTTTTATGGTTTTTTTAGGGTCAGGGATATGTTCAAGCACTTGGTTAAGCCGCACTACATCAAAAAAAGATTCGGAAAAACCTGAAATACAGCCCAAATGGCTATTTTAATGGCATTTCATCAAAATAAATATCTCCTAATCCGGTAATTTGGTATGGTGAACTTTGTTTATATACTAAGAATTATTTTGAAATTAATGTGTAACTCGAACTTTTGAATCATGTATTTTATTCGCCCACCTTTACTTTTAATTGCAGAAAAAAGGCTTCTTTTGAAAATATTTCTATCCCGTATTCTTAAAAAATTACAGAATTAAAAATTATTGATTATTACTAAATCATTTTTAAATACCTGTACTTAATCCTCTAAACAAAGGTGTGCTTTCCAAACCAGGGCGAAAAGGCCATGGTATAACAGCAAGTATAATTAAGAATGCAATAAAAAATAAAATCCCTTGACGTTTACGCTTTGCCTCATCACTTATATCTTTATTATGAACACCCCAACCAATTGTAATTAAAATAGTAGCAAGGATCATTCCGCTAATATGTTCAACAGCCCAAAAACGCATCTGATTATCTCTCATTATTTCATTAAAGCTGTATGAATTAAAAAAAGCAAAGCCTTTTGGACCAAAAAAATATTGATACACTCCAATTAATACAATAAAGTATACGGAGAGCAATAAGCGAGTTGCCCATTTTTTATCATCTTCAGAATAAGAAACGTTTTTTTCGCTAAATCCGCGTGCAATGCAAATAACTAAAAAGAACATTATAAGCCAACGAAACAAACTGTGCAATCCCAATAAGCCGTCGTACATATCTACTCTATTTTATGAATGAATGAATTTAAAATTCACTAAAAAAATAATTTCCTATATCTAATAAAAGCTAATATAGTACATACATTTTTAAAATCACTTAACCGCTTTGCATTTGATATCCACAATAATTCAATAAATAAAAAAGGGTATAAATTTTTTATACTTTTTATAGACTATTGCAAAATATTTTCAGTACAAGAAACTTCCTTGCTCCTTCTGGCCTCCTTCTGGACTGCTTCTGGATTCCTTTTGGGTTTCATTTGACCAAATACAACAATTATTGCACTTGATCCGAACTAGGTCAGGCAGAGTCTGGAACAAGTCAGCAATTAACTCTTAAAGAATTTCGAAAAATCCAATTGTTTGCATTAATGATGTTTTGTATTTTTATACTTAGCACTGATGTACAACAAAAAATGGAAGCTGATATAACATTTGCGTTAAAGGCAAATTAAAACAACATTCGTTCTAAAAAAATGACAATGAAAATCAAACTTCTTACAGTTTTCTTTTTTCTTCTTTCACTTATTTCTTATTCGCAAAGATTAACTGACGAAGAAAAAAAATTATACAATATTATTATGGAATACAGAAAAGAAAATGGGCTTCCCATTATTCCAATATCTACTTCTTTAACTTTCGTTGCCCAAACGCATGTCAAAGATTTGGTTAATAATAAACCAGATATAGGAAATTGCAATACGCATAGTTGGTCTTCAAATGGTAATTGGACTGCATGCTGTTATACCCCAGATCATGCTCAGTCAGGATGTATGTGGTCAAAACCTAGAGAACTTACTTCGTATAAAGGAAATGGTTATGAAATAGCATGCGGTTCAAATATTTGTTGCAGCGACTTTATCATGACAGCAGATTATGCATTACAATCGTGGAAAAAAAGTCCCGGACATAATGCAGTTATTATTAATCAAGGTAGTTGGAATGATAAATGGAACGCTATCGGAATAGGTTTGAATAAAGGATTTGCGGTTGTTTGGTTTGGAAAAGAATTTGATAATTAATAAAATAGCTTTATAAAAGTATTTGCGATACCAGTCTTTTTAACAACACAATTTCAAATCATC
>CAILAF010000016.1 GCA_903832075.1 uncultured Chitinophagaceae bacterium | reverse complement strand
CTAACAAAGAACTTCTATTGGTGATAGGTGCATGTGTGTTAGATTAAGCCGTCACATTATTTAATTTTGTGTTTTAAGTATCAATTTGAAGAGGTGCTTACTCATCCATGAATTTATCAATCACACTCATTTATGTAAAATCATCTACCATTAAAAGCTGTTTCATTATTGAACTGTCTTGTCTTAACTCTAATAATTCTTAGTTTTTCTCTCTTAATTTATGAGAAATACATGTTTTCTTTCCTTCTATTTTTTTGTAGCTTTAAAGATCCATTTATTCAATATTAATTCCTTCTTCAACATTTTTTCCTATGTCGATCCGGACAAGCTGCACCATCAATCCTCCGCGGATGTATCCATTGTATTCAGCCCTCCCTACATCAAGACCAGGGATCAATCCTAATTCTACTAATTTTTCATCATAAATATAATATAATGCAAATAAATCTGCGCGGGCTTCTTCAAGTGTTGAGGCATAATTTTTCAATGTTTCAGAGGGATCATCAACACCTTTTTTCAATTGCCCAGAACCATGTCCCAAAATTTCATGCAGATCAGTATGAAGAATCCCAGCCAGCTCACCGTAGTTTTTTGACAGCTTTACTTCTTCGTCCGTATAAGCAAATTCTTCTATGACACCGCTATCTTTTGATAACTGTTCATACGC
The DNA here is from genome assembly GCA_903832075.1 of uncultured Chitinophagaceae bacterium. Lineage (GTDB taxonomy): Bacteria > Bacteroidota > Bacteroidia > Chitinophagales > Chitinophagaceae > CAILAF01. The sequence goes on along the minus strand of CAILAF010000016.1, from coordinate 866 downwards.
GTGCATGATGTTACCTAATGTTACAGACTTAGAACCATACTTCTCCCTGATCCAATCAGCATTCGGAAGATTGATCCCGATCGGTGTTGTTGGAGAGCAGTCGCCTGATTCAACCACTACATTGATGACTTTAGCTGTAACACCTTTCACATTTGGCTTCTTATATTCATCCTGAATTGGTGCATGATCCTCAAACCACTGTGCACTCTGGCTTATTAACAAAGCTCTCTTTGTTGCTTCTTCATCTCTCACTGAAACAACTGATTCAAAAGTTGCTTTTTTCCCTAATGGATCGCCGTAAACTTCAATAAACCCATTCACACAATCTACCATGGATTCCGTGTCTTTCACCCATTGAATCGAGTATTCATCAAAAGTCTTTAAACTTCCTGTTTTGTAAAATGCAATTAATTTTTCAAGAGATATTTTCTGTTGCTTTGTCTCTGCCAGGAGAGCAGCCTTTTCCAGCCAATAAACAATTTTCTCAATAGCTTCGGAATACATCCCTCCTACTTTCCAGGTTTTTTCTTTTATCTGATCGTCTTCCTTTATGATCTTTGAATTCAATCCATACGAAACCGGATTGGATTCCTTTTTATCAATTATTGTTGCATAATATTCTTCAACTTCTTTTTGCGTGACTCCTTCATAAAAATTATTGGCCGAATTTTTCACCATATCAACATTGGCATCAAGATTTACGCGTTTCGAATCTATGTCTTTATTAAAAATCAGGGAAATCATTTTCTTTAACAAGGCACCCATGTTCTGCTTGTCTCTTAAAGGGCAACGAAGACTTTGAGTTTGGGGTTCTTTTCTTTTTAAAAAATCATACGAATCAAGAATCAATTCTTTAAAATAATCTT
>CAILAF010000015.1 GCA_903832075.1 uncultured Chitinophagaceae bacterium | reverse complement strand
TATTTATGATGATAAAATAATATTATTTCATGTTACGAAAGTAGAGGCTTAAGGCGTAAAGACTTATTCTATTATTGAAGTGAAAATCATAAACAATTAATTTTCTATTGTCAGAAAAATAATATTCCTCTTAAATAAAAATAAAATTTTCTCTACATCAGGAGTATTGCTAAGGTTTATGTATGCTGAGAAATGTCTTTACCAATTCATCTAATCTATTTCGAAAAAAAATTAAAGGATTGTTTAAGAAATTTTTTTCACTCAGCATACATTTTTTTGAAAGCCGATTGATAGCATTTAATGAAATATTATTTCAAAATAAGAATTTAATAAACAATTAATAGTGTTTAATATTTATTCAGTTTGTCCTTGTTTTAGGCAGGTTTAGAGTATCCGTATTAGTTATTTGAAGAAACTACAATAGGCTTTGCAATTCCATTTAAATCGTAAACAATTTTGCCATCTCTTATTGTAAGTTCGCACTCAAGCTTTTTGTCAGTTTCAATCTTATAACCCGTATAATCAAATAGTCCAAAATGACCCATTCTAATATTTATTAATGCAACATCTGCAACTGATCCCACGGAAAGGTTGCCTAATTCTTCATGCTTTATTTCTTTAGCTGGATTCCAAGTGCATGCTGTAATAATATCTTTTATATCCATTCCCATTGCCATAAATTTTGACATTGTAGTAAGTATATCTTTCATCGCTTTATTCATACTTCCAACATGAAGATCTGTGCTGATTGAATTTGGATAAAAACCATCTTTTAAAGCAGGGATGGCCTGTGAAAAGGCAAAACTTATGCCTCCATAACCAACGTCGAAAATGATTCCTCTTTTTTGAGCTTCCTTTACAAATGTTTTTACTTTATTTGTTTTTAAATCGACAATATATTCACGGTTATTGAGTTGAGCAAAGCAATGTGTAAAAATATCACCTGGCCTAAGATGTTTAAAGAATAATTCTTCTATTGAAAGCGGTGGATTATTTCCTCCAAAATCTATCATTACAGGAATGTTTCCTGCCAGATTTCCGGCTTCAACAGCACGATCTACAGATGTCCATTCTGCTCCTTCAAAATGAGCTACTTTAAAACCAACTATAATATTTTTATATTTTTTTGCAATAAGCGCTGACATTTTAGAATCCATATCATTCACGTTCTGCTCATAAATACCCCTCATCCCTTCTCCAACAATATTTAAAAATGCGAGTACCCGAGTTTGAGATTGATCAATTGTCTGAGCTTTAAAAGTTGGGAAACTGCGCCAACCCGAACTTCCCGCATCTACCACAGTAGTTACACCATTTCGAAATGTGAATCCATCAGGAGCAATTGCAAGGTTTCCATTTTCATACTGATGGTCTGTTTCGGTACCATAAAAATCATGTGTATGCAGATCAATCAATCCAGGTGTAACGAACAACCCTTCTGCATTAATTACCTGAATAGCATTTCGGGAATTTATATTTGTTGCAACTTCAACAATCTTTCCATCAGTTATGGCTACATCCAATATTTTATCAATATTATTTTTGGGATCAATTACATGACCTCCTTTGATAACTATGTTATATGATTGTGTCAGAACTGAATTTATTGATAGTGCGAGTAAAATACTAATAAGATATTTTTTCATGATTATGCTTATAATAAAAAAACGTGTTGGTATAATTTTTAAAAACTTATCACAGTAAATGTA
>CAILAF010000014.1 GCA_903832075.1 uncultured Chitinophagaceae bacterium | reverse complement strand
GCCGGTAAAACAACTTTGTTGAGAATGATAACAGGAATTTTTTATCCTGATAGTGGTGAAATTATTTTTGATGGAAAAAAATTCCATCCACTTGATGATATTATTAAAATCGGATACATGCCCGAAGAACGCGGCTTGTATAAAAAAATGAAAATTGGAGAGCAAGCATTATATCTGGCTCAACTAAAAGGATTAAGCAAAGCAGAAGCATTAGAAAAAATAAAATTCTGGTTCAAGAGATTTGAAATGCAAAGTTGGTGGAATAAAAAAGTTGAAGACCTGAGTAAAGGAATGAGCCAAAAATTACAATTTGTTACAACGGTTTTACACGAACCAAAATTAATTATACTGGATGAACCTTTCAGCGGATTGGATCCAGTAAATGCCAATTTAATTAAAGATGAAATTTACGGATTGGCACAACGCGGCAGTACTATTATTTTCAGCACACACAGAATGGAACAAGTAGAAGAAATATGTGATCATATTGTATTGATGAATTTAGGAAAGAAAATTTTAGATGGTACGGTGAATGATGTTAAACAACAATTCAAAGAAAATAAATTTAGTATTAAACTTCGTGAATTGCCCGCCACAACTAACGATGCTTCATTTGAATTGATTGATAACGCTGCAAATAATTTAACTGTAAAAATAAATGAAGGTTATCGGAGTAACGATGTGTTGCAATATTTTTTACAACAAAATATTACGATTGAAGGCTTTAACGAAATACTTCCATCATTGAATGATATTTTTATTCATTTGGTAGAAGGCACAAAAGCATCAAGAGCATTTCAACAAGTAAATTAAAATATTATCATTCCAAATTTTTGATATGAATAAGATCATTTTGATCATTAATAGAGAATATTTAACAAGAGTCCGTAACAGGAGATTTATTCTCACAACTATTTTAACACCACTGCTTTTAGTTATATTCATTGCCGGCTCCACGTATTTATCTATTCAGGGAAGAAGTGAAGAAAAAATTGCAGTGGTTGATGCCAATGGTTTTTTTAAAACTAACTTAAAAAGCACATCCGAAATTACTTTCGATTTTACATCGGGCGTTGATACTTCTAATTATTTAGATAAAGGGTATACCGCTATTTTATTAATTCCAAAGTTTGGCGACAATTCAAAAAAATCGGAATACATCATCCGATCAAAAAAGAAAATCGGATTAATGGTTGAAGAATCAATTAAAGAAAAAATAAATAAAGCCATTGAAGATAAAATGCTGCAAGATGCAGGTATTGATAAATCAAGATTAGATTCTATTCACCAACGTTCGCAATATGCCGATCTTAAACCATTGGAAGAAAAAGGGAATAAAGTTGAAGAGAGTAATGCCGGATTAGCTTATGGTATTGGCTTTGGCAGTGGTCTATTAATTTACATTACTATGTTTATTTATGGTGCAATGGTGATGCGTGGTGTGATGGAAGAAAAAACAAATCGTATTGCAGAAGTAATGGTAAGCAGTGTTAAACCTTTTCAATTAATGATGGGAAAAATTATTGGTATTGGTGCGGTTGGTTTAACACAATTTATTATGTGGATTGTTTTAATCATTTCATTGTTCTCCGTTGCACAAGCATTTATACCACACGAAGTAATGCAACAAGTACAAACAATTCAACAGAATGGTGGTGCAATGCCTGGCAATAATATGATGCAGGCAAGTGAAGCTGCACAAAAAATTTATAATGTTAAACATACCATGAGCACTGCCAACTGGCCATTGATAATTACTTGTTTTATATTTTATTTTTTAGGCGGTTATTTATTTTATGCATCATTCTTTGCAGCAGTGGGAAGTGTAATTAATGAAGATCCGCAAGATGCACAAAGTTTAATGTTGCCGATTACTATGCCAATTATTTTTTCGTTTATCATTATGAGTCAGGCAGTACAAGCACCAGATACAGCCATTGCAACTTGGGCAAGCATTATTCCATTTAGTTCGCCTATGGTAATGATGGCGCGTATTGCTTATGGTGTGCCCGGCACCGTACCTTATTGGCAATTGTTTTTAAGTATGATTTTTTTAGTTGGCGGATTTATTTTTACAACTTGGTTAAGCGGAAAGATATACCGAACAGGCATTTTAATGTATGGCAAAAAAACTACATGGAAAGAAATGTGGAAATGGGCATTTAGGAAAGATTAATAAAATAAATGTGCAAATAAAATAATCGTTTATTTGCACATTTATGAATTTGCACATTTGCACATCATAAATTCTTCCCAAATTTCTTTTACAACTTCAGCGGCAGGTTTTATTTCTTTTATTAATGCACTTACTTGTCCAATTTCTAATTCACCATTTTCCAAATCTCCTTCAAACATTCCTTTTTTTGCTCTGCCTCTTCCTAATAAATTTTTTAATTGTTCTTCTGTTGCACCATTTAATTCTGCATTTTTTACTTCATCAAAAAAATGATTCTTTAATAAACGAACCGGTACAACTTTTTTTAAACTTAATAATGTATCGCCTTCTTTTGCATTAATCACCGCTTCTTTGAAACTCAGGTGTGACGAGGCTTCCGGCGTACAAACAAATCTGCTTCCTATTTGAACACCATCAGCACCAAGAATCATTGTTGCCAACATTTGTTTACCGGTTGCAATTCCTCCGGCAGCAATCAATGGAATTTTTATTGCATTTCTAACAGCAGGAATTAATACCAATGTTGTTGTTTCATCTCTACCATTATGTCCGCCTGCTTCAAAGCCTTCGGCAACAATTGCATCAACACCGGCAGCTTCTGCTTTTTGTGCAAACAAACTGCTGCTAACAACATGTACTACTTTAATTCCATTTTGTTTTAAAATATTTGTCCATGCTTTTGGATTACCTGCACTCGTAAAAACAATCGGTACTTTATGTTCAATAATTGTTTCAACATGTTTATCAATATCAGGATATAACAAAGGAAGATTAACACCAAAAGGTTTATCAGTTGCGGCTTTGCATTTAATAACATGTTCTTTTAAAACATCGGGATACATACTGCCGGCACCAATTAATCCCAAGCCACCGGCATTGCTAACAGCACTTGCTAATTTCCATCCGCTTGACCAAATCATTCCTGCTTGAATGATTGGATAATTAATGTTGAAGAGTTGTGTGATGCGATTTGTCATGATGTGCAGATTTGCAAGTTTGAAGATGTGCAAATTAAGAAATGCTTTTCATCCGCATATCTGCACATTCACTCATTTGCACATTTTCATTTATCCAAAATCAATTTCAGTATTATCACCAATATTTAAACTGCGACTTAATCCTTTTACAGAAGCATCGCTTCCAATTAAAGAATTATCTAAAACCACTTCGTATAAAGTAGTATACGAACCAATGATGCTGTCGCGAACAATAGAATGTTTAATAGAAGTATTTGTACCAATTGCGACATGAGGACCAATAATAGAATTAGAAATATCACAACCTGCTGCAATGCTCACCGGCGGAATGATAATTGTATTTTTATAATCGTGACCATCTTTGATATTTCCACCAAATTTTTTTAGCAATGTTGCATTACTTTCTAATAAAGTTTCTTTCTTACCACAATCAAACCAGTTCTTAACTTTAAATGGTTTAAACTTAGCACCACGCTTGATCATACAATCCAATGCATCAGTTAAATTATATTCTCCATAGGTTTTAATATTCTCAGAAAATAAATGATGCAGGCACTGATATAAAAAATCGCTCTCTTTAATTTTATATAAACCAACCAATGCCATATTGCTTTTTGGAATAGCTGGCTTTTCAACAACATGCTCAATAAACCCTTCTTCATTTATTTCTGCAACACCAAAATTTCTTGGATCATCCACTTTCTTTATTCCCAACATGCTGTACTCACTATCAATCACTTCTTTAATATCAAACTCACAAATCGTATCACCTAAAGCAACAAATACTTCATCAGTACCAACAATATTTTTTGTCAATTCAACAGCATGTCCTGTTCCTTGCCTTTCGTTTTGATAAACAAAATGCGTAACCAAATTCGGATAAGTATTTTTTACATACTCCTGAATTTTATCGCCAAGATATCCAACAATAAAAATAAATTCTGTAATACCTGCTTCATGCAATTGATCAACAATAAAACTTAAAATGGTTTTACCTGCAATCGGGATAAGCGCTTTTGGTTGAGTATAAGTATGCGGTCTCAATTTAGCGCCAGCACCTGCAACCGGAATAATTGCTTTCATTATTAGAGGTCTGGTTTTGGTGAACTCTTGTTTTAATGTGTAACATTAACACAAAAAAAGCACGTGAAAATAGGAAAAGTTTTTTTGTCCTTCCAAATTGGTGGGCAATTTAGTGCAAAACTATTTGTGAACATAAAAGGATTGCCCCGAATAACAATTATTTTTGCAGCGATTTTATGGCTTATAACTTCAATTTAATTACGTTTTATGCAAAGAGATTTTTTGGTTTTTGATTTGATAAAAAAAGAATTAGAAAGACAAAGAAGAGGAATTGAATTAATTGCTTCAGAAAATTTTACATCATTACAAGTGATGCAGGCAATGGGAAATGTAATGACAAATAAATATGCAGAAGGTTATCCGGGAAGAAGATATTATGGTGGTTGTGAAATTGTAGATCAAACAGAACAATTAGCAATTGATCGTTTAAAACAAATTTTCAATATTGAATATGCAAATGTGCAACCGCATAGTGGTGCACAAGCAAATGCTGCATTGATGTTATCAATTCTGCAACCCGGCGATGCCATACTGGGATTGGATTTGAGTATGGGTGGACATTTAACGCATGGTAGTGCAGTTAACTTCAGCGGTAAATTATATAAACCACATTTTTATACTGTTACAAGAGAAGAAGGATTGATTGATTATGAAATGTTAGAATCGAAAGCAAGAGAAATAAAACCAAAATTAATTATCTGCGGAGCAAGTGCTTACAGTCGTGATATTGATTATAAAAGAATAAGAACTGTTGCTGATGAAGT
>CAILAF010000013.1 GCA_903832075.1 uncultured Chitinophagaceae bacterium | reverse complement strand
CTACGCCCTAGAAGGGCGGGGAATTAACCCAGGCACTCAGCGTAATTCAAACATTAAACCATCAACCATAATGTCTTGACAATTCTCCATCCAAATCTCATTATCATAGTCACGTACTTCTCTGCCCAACATTTTTTGCTTTCGGGGCTCTGACTGCTCCATAATAAGTTCTGCAACTTCCTTATCTTTAAACAATAGAGCTTTTTGATGCATCATATATTGCTCGCTGCAATTATATTCTGTGCCATTGTGAGAAAATGGCTTCTTATACCAATTTGAAAATGGGCTTGTGGAATCGTAAAAAAAGGTAAATGTCATATTACTTGCATAATGGTCTGGCATAGAGGATTTGACTCCATTCTTGGTTTAGAAGACCAATTTCTTATCCGTTAGAAGAATGCCAGTCTATTTAATTCTACTAACCTTGTACTTCCCTCTAATAAACAAATGCCAGAATTGTCCTTTAGAATTAGACTTATGCCATTTCTCAAACATGGTACGAGAAAAATTGGAAATTGTAAAAGTTCTACCATTTGATAAACGCATGGTAAGAACCTTATTGGGCCTGTTATAGGTGAGATTAGAGATCCATGTGGACTCTACTTTCTTTTCTACTAAAAATTCTGATAATCGCATTGTTAGCTATTTATCAAAATCAGTATAGTATTTTTAGATATGCTGCCATTACAATAATACTACTTACGCAGTACCGTGGAATCGAACCACGACCAATCTTTTACGAATTAAATGCTGTAACTATACTTTAAATTTGGTACCGATGTTAGGAATCAAACCTAATTTGGTCGCTTATAAGGCAACTAGTCTAATCAATGACTTACACCGATAATATAACTGTTTACTTCTTCATTGAAACTAACAAAGCTTTAGCTTTATCCCACACCATCATCCAAAATGGAGAAAATGCTGCACCAACTACTACACCTATAGCAAAATCAATCATGTAACCTCCTTGGTTATAGACATGTATTTATATAGTGAGCTTCCTGTCAGAATCGAACTGACGACCGAAGATTGGAAATCTTCTATTTTACCATTAAACTAAGAAAGCAATTTATTACTTAGCAGCAGATGCGGCAACAACAGGCTTTACTGCTGGAGCTGGTGCAACTACCGGTGCTTTCTTAGCAGCAACTGGCTTCTTAGCAACATGTACTTGCTTTGTGGGAGCAGATGCTTTAGCAGCAGGAGCAACAACAGCAGATGCGTTAGCTGCTGGTGCTACAGCGGTAGCAGCAAATGTAGAGCTAACTGCAAGAGCAGCAAAAAGAGCGATGAGAATATTTTTCATAATTTTTCCTTATTTAATTGTTTATTTATATACACAATGTTATTGTACACTAATTCTAGGCAAGTTGCAATCAAAAATCATACCTAGATGGCATAACTGTTTTCGTCATAATGCCTTCGGGTGTAAACTCACTCATATCTGCAGCCAATAAAGCGGTAAGTATGGCAGGACTGAAACCACTAACTAAGGCAGCTCCGGTTTTATCGGATTTAACAGGCACATTATCTGCGCTGTTTAAATTCCAATAAACTATAAGAGGACAAGCATAACCTGCATCTGCATATTTCCGTTCAATCATCTCCATAGCTGATTCATCTTTAACAGTGCACCCATGATCAAACTGTTGATCTGATAGAATGAGCAACATTTCTGGCATTTCTTCTTGGGGAACATTACCACTAATAGCAACACTCAATATTTTATCAAATGCAGCATGTAAATTAGTACTCATTTCCCACTTAGATTTAACCATCTGATTCATTTTTTCAACAACATTACCCTTCAATGTCATTAATTCAGGAGAACTGCTAAACGTCAAAAATGTATCTTTGAACTTTCCAGTATTCTTTTCAGCCAGATATAATCCCAAGCTAACAGCGACATCCATACAAGTCGTCGAACTATTCTTACCTGCAGAGCAAGTCATAGAACCACTGACATCTACTAAAGGTAGAATATTTGCATCACCAACATAATTTGGCAAAGCAGCCCATTGTGCGATGATATGCCCTAGTTCTGTTTTATCATAATTATTACCATACGAGCTAATCCCTTTTAGGACGTCATAAGGATACACAACACTAGCATTTACCTTTACAGTAGGGTCACCTTTAACTAAAGCAGCAACGTATTCAGCAAACTTAGTTGTATGCTTGTTGAAAGCTTTTTTATATCTTGAAGCTGCCACAGAAGGCACTTGACTGAAATTAATATTATCCCAATCTTGAGAACACATTTTAGATTCTACAACTGTTGTAAGTGCTACTAGATGCTTTCTATAAGCTTTTGGAGTCATTCCAAAGAATTTACGAATTTCATTAGCAACAGGTCCCTTTCTTGGGGTCCATTTTCCTGCCAACTGATTTCCTGCACGTAAAGCATCGCCAAGCATAGTATATACATGTTGTTTCATAGGCAATGTATTAAATACAAACAAATCATCAAATCTTCCCAACTCGGGCACCTTAGCTAACAATTGCTTTGCTGCAATTGGGTCATGTAATTCAAGATGAACGAGAACATCTCTAAATAATTGTCTTTCACCAGCACCACCACGGGCATCTCTCGACCACAATGCAATACGCAATGCTAAATCTTTATTTTCAACATATGCAGCAGTAAATTGCGGAATAATATTCTTACCACGTGAAGCTCCAATTGCGAAAAATAAATCAACACAGGCATTTGCCGTAGATTTACGTGCTTTCATTCCATTGGCTGTTCTAGCTTCTTGGTTGGCTACTGCATTTATAAATGTATTCATAATATGTCCTCTTATTTTATGGTATGTTCTAAAATTTCTGTTTCACAATTATATTTAAAATATTCTTCTAATTTTGCATCTATGTCAAAATGTCTTATCTCATTAGAT
>CAILAF010000012.1 GCA_903832075.1 uncultured Chitinophagaceae bacterium | reverse complement strand
GTGATAAATAATTAAGCGAAGTATTTTTCGTACTCACATATAAGTATAACTTAAAATTTTCTACATTACTTAAATGCTCCTTGTTTTGCCAAACTCTAATAAAAACATCCGAAACAATTTCTTCTGACAATTCTTTGTTCTTAATTATTGAATTAGCAAATTGAAGCAACTTAGGCATTAAAGCCATATATAACTGTCCAAAAGCATGCTCGTTATTTTCTTTGCATATCTTTTGCTGAAGCTGTTTTATTTCTTCGGAAGCAAGCATTTAAAGTATTTCGTTAGTTAATGAGTCTAAATAAAAATAACCATTCTATCAAAGTAATGACAAATAAAACTCAAAAATGATGCATTTCAGTAATCAATCCATAAAAAGATAAATAAACAAAGCAGCTTAAACACGAACATTTATTTAATGCAGCTATAAAAAAATCGTCACGCTTCGATAAACGAAGCGTGACGTTTCATTAATTTTAAAAAAAATTCTATTTATTTCCCAACACCTGCATTGGATTTTGTGCACCATTGCCGGCTCCTCTTGCTCCTTGTCTTGCTTTAAAGATAGCTACTTTGCTTGGCTCATCAGCTTTTGGCCAAACGTTATTGCTTTCATCAATATCAGCAGTTTCTCTCATCGGATCTAATTTAATGTTGACTGCTTTTTTATTAGTAACAAAAAGTTTAGTTACTTTATTTTCATTCTTGCGCCATATCTGCGCAGGAATTCTTTCTATTTGAGATGTTCCATCTTCAAAATTAAATTGAACAATGATTGGCATAACCAATCCGCCTTTATTACTGAAAGTAATTTCATACAAATTCATGTTTGCATATTTCGCTTTTTCTTCTGCACTTAATGGTTCAGGTGTTCCGCCAAAACCACCGGCTGCAGGCGCATTCATTTTAACAGTTGAATCATAAGGAATAATTCCTCTGTCATATTTCCAATAAAAATCACGCAAACTTGTATCAGCATCAGTTAAAAAACTAATGGCTTTATCTTCTTTATTTCTGATCTTAGAAATATCTTCAAACGGATTTACAATTGGTTTGTCTAAACCTCTGGCGCCACCACGACCTGCATTGGCTCCGCCGCCATTACCACCACCTCTTCCACCAAAACCTCCACCGGCTTGTGCTACTGCATTAACATCCACTATTGCATGTTTAACAGTATCAATGGCAATATCACAAGGTTCAATACCATAAAACCATCCTCTCCAAAACCAATCAAGATTTTCTCCACTCGCATCTCCCATTGTTCTGAAAAGGTCAGCAGGTGTTGGATGTTTGAATGCCCAACGACGAGCATATTCTTTAAATGCATAATCAAATAGTTCTCTTCCCATAATTGTTTCGCGTAAAATATTTAAACCGGTTGATGGTTTTGAATAAGCATTCGGACCGAATTGAATAATGTTTTCACTATTCGTCATAATAGGTTCTAATTGATCTTTCGGCAATTTCATATAATCAGCGATCGTCCAGGCTGGTCCGCGGCGACTAGGAAATTTATTATCATACAATTCTTCTGATAAATATTCACAAAAAGTATTCAACCCTTCATCCATCCAAGTCCATTGTCTTTCATCGCTGTTCACGATCATTGGAAAGAAATTATGTCCAACCTCATGAATGATTACTCCTACCATTCCATTTTTTGTTGATTCGCTGTAAGTACCATCTTTATTGGTTCTCCCGTTATTAAAACAAATCATCGGATATTCCATTCCATTACTTGCTTCAATACTTTGTGCAACAGGATATGGATAAGGAAAAGTAAAATGAGAATATGTTTTAACGGTATGTGCAACTAATTTAGTTGAATACTTGCGATACAAACCATAGGCTTCTTTACCATAACCGCTCATGCACATTACCTTTTTGCCTTCTACATTTGCAGCCATTGCATCCCAAATAAATTTGCGGGAAGATGTCCATGCAAAATC
>CAILAF010000011.1 GCA_903832075.1 uncultured Chitinophagaceae bacterium | reverse complement strand
TGTGGCGATCTTTTTTTCTAATTCTTTGTGAATGTCTTGCGTACCGCAGATGAAACGCACACTGCTCATGCCATAACCATGTGTGTCGATGGCTTTATGTGCCGCTTCAATAACTTTTGGATGAGATGATAAACCCAAATAATTATTGGCACAAAAATTTAAAACTGTTTTTCCATTTACAATTATTTCAGGCCCTTGTTCGCTGGTGATGATGCGTTCTTTTTTAAATAAACCTGCGACTTCAATTTCACTCACTTCTTTTTTTATACGGGAGATAAATTTTTCGTTCATATTTCCATGTTTGGTGTTATAAAAAAGTAATCACAAAAAATAAATCAATAATCAATTACCTGTTCTTGAATTGTTGCTGGAATATCTCTCCATTCATATTGTTGATTTCGTAATTGTGGTTCGAAGCCTGCTTCTTTAATGGCATCCTGAATACTTTTATAGGTAAAGCGATGCGGAGCACCTGCAGCACTTACCACATTTTCTTCTAACATGATACTGCCGAAATCATTTGCACCGCCATGCAAAGTAATTTGTGCTGTTTGTTTGCCGACAGTTAACCAACTTGATTGAATGTTTTTAATATTAGGCAACATGATTCTGCTGATAGCTACCATTCTTATATATTCATCGGGTGTTGTTAAATTATGTACACCGCGAATTTTTGTAAGCAATGTATCAACATCCTGAAACGTCCATGCAATGAATGCAAGGAAACCCTTTGCATCAGAGGGTTTCATGGCTTGCACTTCGCGTATCCTTGTTAAGTGAATAAAACGTTCTTCCAATGTTTCAACATGACCAAACATCATTGTTGCGGAAGTTGTGATATTTAATTTATGTGCTTCGTGCATGATGGCAAGCCATTCATCGGCACCACATTTTCCTTTTGAAATTAATCTTCTAACTCTATCAACTAAAATTTCTGCACCGGCACCGGGCAACGAATCCATGCCTGCATTTTTTAATGCAGTCAAAACTTCTTTATGTGTTGATTTTTCTAATTTGGTGATATGTGCAACTTCGGGTGGTCCGAGTGTATGTAATTTTATTGTTGGAAATTCTTCTTTGATCTGTTTGAAAATTTTTACATAAAAATCCAATCCTAATTCAGGATGATGGCCACCTTGTAATAATAATTGATCGCCGCCCCATGCCAATGTTTCTTTTATTTTTTTGCGATAGGTTGGCATATCGGTAATGTATGCTTCGCTATGTCCGGGGATTCTATAAAAATTACAAAACTTACAATTAGCGATACAAACATTTGTGGTGTTTAAATTTCTATCAATTTGCCAGGTAACTTTTCCGTGAGGCACTTGTTTCCTTCGCAATTCATCAGCCACATACATCAATTCTGTTAGTGGCGCATTGTTAAACAAAAACATTCCTTCTTCGATGCTCAGAAATTCGAAATTCAATGCTTTTTGATATAATTCATCCAACTTCATTTTTACTCCTTCTTTTAAAATGGAAATCAAAAATAATACAATGCAGTTGATAATATAAAATGTTTAGTCGTACTTTCAATAATAAAGTAACTTCTCGCATCATGAAACGTTTTGCCATCGCATTATTGTGGATTGTACTTTGTTGCCCAGATACAACATTGTCGCAAGAAATATTTGCAACGCCACCGGCGAAACTTATCACAAAATTTCATTTTACACAATTAACAGGCGGCATAATTATAGTGAAAGGATTGCTTGATAATATTTCGGATACTTTAAATTTTGTTTTTGATACCGGTAGCGGTGGTATCTCTTTAGATTCATCAACCGTTGAAGAGTTTCATATTAAAAAAGAAAAAAGCGATAAAACTATTCGTGGTATTGCCGGAATGAAAAATGTTGATTTCAGTTATCATCATTCATTAAAATTACCTGGATTAAAAGTCGACAGTCTTGATTTTCATATTAATGATTATGATTTACTGACCAGTGTGTATGGCGTTAAAATTGATGGTATCATTGGATTTAGTTTTTTAAGAAGATATATTGTTCGCATTGATTATGATAGTTTAGAGTTAGCCATTTTTACACCCGGCAATTTTAAATATCCACGAGGTGGATATCTTATTCATCCTAGTTTTACAACGATGCCATTGCCACGGGCAACAGTAAAAGATGAAACAAATATTAGTACCCGATTTATTTTTGATACCGGTGCAGGATTAAATGCTTTATTATCGAAAGATTTTGTGGAAGACAGTAATTTTTTAAATAAACATCATCGGTATTTCCCAACACAAACAGAAGGATTGGGTGGTAAAAAGTTAATGGACATAACGGTTATCAATGAAATAAATATTGGGCCCTACCATTTTAAAAAAGTTCCTGTTTATATTTTTGAAGATGATTATAATGTTACTTCTTATCCTTCAATGGGCGGATTAATTGGCAATGATATTCTTCGCAGATTTAATGTTGTATTAAATTATCCCGAACAAACTATTCATTTAAAACCTAACTCTCATTTCATTGATAATTTCGATTACTCATATACCGGTTTGGGAATCTATTTAGTGAATGGCAATATAACTGTAGTAGATATTATAAAAGATTCGCCCGGCGATAAAGCCGGATTTAAGAGTGGCGATGTCATTCTTGCTATTGCAAATGTTTTTACTAAAAATATTCAGACATTCAAAACTGCATTACAAAATGCTTATTCAAAAGTAAAAGTTGTAGTGCAAAGAGACAATAAACCAATAATTTTATATTTGAATATTAGAGATATTACAAAGAAAAAATAATATTTCTTTTTGTGTTTTAACCTTCTCGCAACAACCAATCATTTTTTTGTTGCTATTTTGCATCTTACTTTAATAATTATGATTCAATTTAATCGCTTTGTTTTAAATAATGGATTGCGCGTTTTAGTTCATGAAGATCATTCTACGCCAATGGCTGTTGTGAATGTAATGTATGACGTTGGTTCGAGAGATGAAGATGAAAATAAAACTGGCTTTGCGCATTTATTCGAACATTTAATGTTTGGAGGAAGTATCAATATTCCGGATTATGATGAGCCATTGCAAAAAGCCGGTGGAGAAAATAATGCTTACACAACAAATGATATTACCAATTTTTATTGTCAATTGCCTGCAGAAAATATTGAAACTGCTTTTTGGTTGGAAAGTGATAGAATGTTGAGTTTAGCTTTCAGCGAAAAAAGTTTAGAAGTTCAACGCAAAGTTGTTTGCGAAGAATTTAAAGAACATTATATCAATAAACCTTATGGCGATATGTGGCATAAGATGAGAGCCTTGGCTTATACAAAACATCCATATCGTTGGATGACAATTGGTAAAGAATTAAGTCATGTTGAAAATGCAAACATCACCGATGTAAAAAATTTTTTTTTCAAACATTATCGCCCTATCAATGCAATTATAGTAGTTGCAGGAAAAGTAAATACAGAAAATATAAAAGTATTAGTAGAAAAATGGTTTGGTGATATTCCGATGGGAGAAAAATATAATCGCAATTTACCGCAAGAACCTAAACAACAAAAAGCAACTATTTTAGATGTAACTGCTGATGTTCCTTTAGATGCATTTATGAAAACATGGCATATGCCGGGTAGATTGGATAAAGAATATTATATTACTGAATTGATCGCTGAAATACTTGGTGGTGGCGCATCTTCAAGGCTATATCAATCTTTGATAAAAGAAAAACAAATGTTCTCTTCATTAGATTGTCATCATTTTGGAACAGTTGAACCGGGTTTATTAGCCATTGAAGGAAAATTAGTGAAAGGAATTAAAATGAAAGATGCCGAAGATGCAGTGCAAGAAGAAATTGAAAAAATAAAAACGACTTTTATCAGCGATATTGAATTACAAAAAATAAAAAATAAAACAGAAAGTGTAATTGCATTTGAAGATATGAGTGTGATGAATCGCGCAAACAGTTTGGCCCTTTATGAATTATTGGGCGATGCAAATTTGATGAATACCGAATTGGAAAAATATCATGCCATCACAATTGATGATATAAAAAATTATAGTCAGCAATTGTTTGATGAGAACAACAGCAATACACTTCATTACTACAGTAAAAATTAATTAATGTTGAACAGAACGATAGAACCGAAAATAATTGATGCCGTTGATTTTGATTTACAATTAAAACCATATCGGCATTTTACTTTGGATAATGGTGTGCCGGTGTATAGCATTAATGCAGGTGCACAAGATGTAATTATGATTGAATTAGTTTTTGATGCGGGTAATTGGTTTGAAGAAAAAAATATAGTTGCTGCTACCACTAATTTTCTATTGAAGAACGGAACTAAAAATAAAACTTCATTTGCACTGAATGAACATTTTGAAATGTACGGTGCTTATTTGAACAGAAATTGTTACAGCGAAACAGCAACCGTTACTTTACACACTTTATGTAAACATTTGCATCACTTATTGCCGGTAGTGGCTGAGATATTGACTGAGTCTGTGTTTCCGGAAGAAGAATTAAATATTTATAAACAAAATCAAAAACAAAGATTAGAAGTAAATTTAAAGAAATGCGATTTTGTTGCCAATCGTTTAATTGATGAATATGTATATGGATTTCATCATCCTTATGGCCGTTACACTTCTACTTTAGATTATGATGCATTACAAAAACAAGAGTTAGAAAAATTTTATCATCAATATTATACCAACGGCAATTGTAAAATTTTTGTTGCAGGAAAATTGCCTGACAATATTGAACAACAACTTAATAATGTTCTTGGAAAGCTGCCGTTCAATACATCTTCATTACATTCAAAAGAATTTATTTCATCACCTGCAGAACAAAAAAAATATAACATCATTAACGATGTTAATGGGGTGCAAGGTGCTATTCGTTTAGCAAAAACTTTTTTCAATCGGCATCATCCCGATTTTCAAAAAGTACAAGTGCTGAATAATATTTTTGGTGGTTATTTCAGTTCAAGATTAATGAGTAATATTCGTGAAGACAAAGGTTATACTTATGGCATTCATTCTTATTTTCAAAATCATATTCATGAAAGTTGCTGGATGATTGCAACCGAAGCAGGACGTGATGTTTGCGATGCAACCATTGAGGAAACTTATAAAGAAATGAGAAGATTACAAGATGAATTGGTGGATGATGAAGAATTAAGTTTGGTTCGCAATTATATGATGGGAAGTATATTAGGAGATTTAGACGGGCCGTTTCAAATTATTGCAAGATGGAAAACTTATATCTTAAATAATTTAACCGAAGATTATTTTTATGCCAGTTTAAATACCATCAGAACGGTTACTGCAGAAGAATTACAATTCTTGGCAAAAAAATATTTAAATCCCGAAGAGTTTTACGAACTTGTAGTGGTTTAAAATATATGTATGATAAAATTTATTTCTAAAGCATTAATCACTTCAGTTGCAGTTTTAATTGCTTCATTTATTTTAAGTGGCGTAACGATAGACAGTACTTCAACAGCAATTATGGTTGCAATTGTGTTAGGCTTGTTAAATAGTTTTATTAAACCTGTTTTAATTATTCTTACCATTCCAATTACTATTTTAACGCTTGGTTTATTTTTATTAGTGATTAATGTTCTCATCATCAAATGGGCATCATATCTGGTTCCCGGCTTTCATGTAAGCGGATGGTTCTCTGCATTATTATTCAGCATTATTGTTTCATTTGTTACTTCATTGATTGAAGGATTGATTAACAGTCAGACTGATCAACGCAATTAATTTCTTTCTAAAATAAGTTTGATTGCAAATAAGATTGTTCTAAATATTGATTGATGAATTTAGGGAATGCTAATTTTTTTATACTCCTTTTATCCATCCATTGATAATGTTTTAAAGCAGAAGGAATAATTGATAATTTTATTTTGATGAATTGCCCTTTAATATTTTGATGTGTTAATTGCTGTGAAAATATTTCTGAGATATGAATGATATTGGCTTTCTTAATTCCTAATTGTTGTTTCATCCAATCATTAATGTAATGATTATTCCATTTTTGTTGTGCATCTGTTTCCAAAAAATAAAACTCAAATAAATTTTCCCAAATATCTTTTGCACTTCTTTTATTTACAAGTATGGAATTATTGTGCTCAAATAAAAAATAATAAAGCCATCTATTTTTCTTTTGTAATACTTTTTCTTTTACAGGCAAATGATTCACTTTACCTGTTTTGAAAGCAATACAATTTTTTTTCAAAGGACAATGACTGCAAGTTGGTAACATAGGTTTACAAACAGTTGCACCAAAATCCATGATAGCCTGATTGTATAATCCTGAATTTTTTTTATCTAATACATCGTTTGCTAAAATGCTGAATTCATTTTTTCCTTTGGCACTATCAATTGCAGTATCGATTCCAAAAAATCTTGACAAAACACGAAATACATTTCCGTCAACAACAGCATAAGGTAAATTATAAGCGAAAGAAGCAATGGCAGCAGCTGTATATGGGCCAATTCCTTTTAAAGAAATAATTGTATCATATTGATTTGGAAACTTCCCTTTATATTTATTAGTAATCAATCTCGCCGTGAATAACAAGTTTTTACAACGATTATAATAACCTAATCCTTCCCATAATTTAAATACTTGTTCATCTTTTGCTTTGGCTAATTGCTGGATTGTTGGATATTGTTGAATAAATTTTTCATAATAACTCCATCCTTGTTCTACTCTTGTTTGTTGCAAAATTATTTCACTCAGCCAAATTTTGTATGGATCTTTTTCTCCTTTCCATGGCATAATTCTATTGTTGGTTTGCAAATGCCATTGCATTAATGATTGAGTAAATTTTTCTTTTTTCATCGTATGTGTAAAATATTCAAATATCAAACAGCAACATAATTAGTTTTTAAGAAACAACAAGAATTATCAATACATATAATGAATTATAAAAAACTATTTCAAATAATATCTATTTATCAGTCATTAACGTCTGTAATATTTTTTCTATTTTTCTTGCAAATGCAAATAGTTTTGTTTTACTTTAATATAACAAACCAACTAAAACAATCATTTTATGAGAAAATCTGATCTCATTAACAACATCTCCGATAAAACAGGAATACCTAAAGTAGATGTTTTGGTAACATTAGAAACTATGTTTAAAGAAGTAAAAGAAAGCCTTGCAGGCGGAAATAATATTTATATAAGAGGCTTTGGAAGTTTCATTACAAAAAAAAGGGCAGCAAAAATTGGACGTAATATTAAAAAGAATACTGCCGTTGAAATTCCAGAACATTATATTCCTGCTTTTAAGCCGGCAAAAGAATTTATGATAGATGTGAAAAGCAAACGCAGCACAGACTAACTTTGCTTCAAATTAAGTTTAAGTGAAACGACAACAGTTTATTTTAGTTAGCGCTGCATTAGTAGCATTAGTTTTATTATTTTTCTTTGGAAAAACAGTTCTTCCTAAAAAAACAGAATCAAATCAAGCAGCTTCCCAAACTGAAACTCCTTCAAAACTTGAGTTCAATGATATTCTTGCAAAAGCTAAACAAAAAATTAGTTCTGCTCAAAATGAACGACTAACAGGATTAGAAAATAGTGTAATAAGAGGTGATGTAAAAGAACAAAAAATTAAAGTCTATTATCAGTTAGCTAATTTCTGGAAAGATTCAGCACATGTCTTTGAACCATATGCCTATTATACTGCCGAAGCATCTAAATTGGAAAATTCGGAAAAAACCCTCACTTTTGCCGCCCAACTGTTTGTAGATAACCTCTTAACAGAAGCCAATCCGGTTATGCAAAATTGGTTAGCAAGCAGTGCAAAAGATCTTTTAGATAAAGCTTTACAAATAAATCCCAATAATGATTCTACTAAAATAGGATTAGGGGCTTGCATGATGTTAGGTAATATTGGTGGTAATCCGATGGAAGGCATTTTACCAGTTAGAGAGATAGCTGAAAAAAATCCTGACAACCTATATGCACAGTTGGTATTGGGGTTGGGCGGTAAAAAAAGTGGACAATATGATAAAGCCATCGAACGATTTAACATCATCGTTCAAAAGCAATCAAAGAACTTAGATGCAATTTTTCAATTGGCCGAGTGTTATGATTTGAAGGGAGATAAAAGCAATGCAATAAAATGGTATAGTGAAGCAAAAAAATTGATCAACAACGAGCAAATTCAAAGAGATATTGATAAACGTATCAATGAATTAAAATAAAATTATTTTTTAACTAATTAAAATTTGACCGAGTATGCCTTGTGGTAAGAAAAGAAAACGTCATAAGATTGCTACGCATAAACGTAAAAAACGTTTACGTAAAAATCGTCATAAGAAAAAGAACAAATAGTTCTTTATAAAAAATATTAAACTCCGTCTTAGAAAAAACTGAGACGGAGTTTAACACTAACAGTATTTGCCATCAATTATCTTTCTCGCTGCAACTTTACCTTTTCTTTTAAAAAGTGGTAAATACTTTGAAGTGTGTTGTTTGTTTCCGTATATACGGATAAGATTATTTATTTTAAAAAGTTGCATAATTCGTGAATAAAGAATTAATTATTAATGCCGCAACCAATGGTGTTGAGATTGCATTATTGGAAGATAAAAAATTAGTAGAACTGCATAGTGAAAAAGCTGATGCAAGTTTTGCTGTCGGTGATTTATATCTAGGAAAAGTAAAAAAACTAATTCCAGGATTAAACGCCGCTTTTATTGATGTAGGATTTGAGAAAGATGCTTTTTTGCATTATACCGACCTATCTCCTTTCGCTCGATCAATTTTAAAATTTACGCAATTATCAATAGATGATAAAGAACCAATCGGACTTGATTTCGCTAAATTTCAAATAGAGCCGGAAATAGTTAAAACAGGAAAAATTAATGAAGTTTTAAATGGCAAACCAAACATATTAGTTCAAATTTTAAAAGAACCCATAGCTGCAAAAGGACCAAGACTGAGTTGTGAATTGAGTTTGCCAGGAAGGTTTGTTGTACTTACCCCATTCAATGAAATAGTAGCTGTATCAAAAAAGATTCATTCCTCGGAAGAAAGAAAACGCTTACATAAAATTGTTGAAGCTATTCGTCCAAAAAATTTTGGTGTAATTGTTAGAACTGCCGCTGAAGGAAAAACAACTTCTGAATTACATCAAGATCTATTAGACTTAACTGAAGCTTGGAAAAATATTCAGGATAATTTAAAAGGTGCAAAAGCACCTGAAAAAATTATGAGCGAACAAGATAAAACAACAAGTATTCTTCGCGATTTATTGAATGAAGATTTTAATCGCATTGTTATAAATGATAAAAATATTTATAACGACACTAAAACTTATATCCAACGTATTGCGCCTGATAAAACAGAGATCGTTTCATTTTATAATAATGGTTCGCCGGTATTTGATCATTATGGAATCACAAAACAAGTAAAATCATCTTTTGGCAAAACAGTTAATTTAAGCAGCGGGGCTTACTTAATTATTGAACATACTGAAGCATTGCATGTCATTGATGTAAACAGCGGTTATAAAAGTGTAAGTAATAATCAGGAAGAAAATGCCCTAGAAACAAATTTAGAAGCTGCTGAAGAAATTGCACGCCAATTAAGATTAAGGGATTTGGGGGGCATTATTGTGGTTGATTTCATTGATATGAAAATACCCGATAACAAACGAAAATTGCAAGATGCAATGGAGGGTTTTATGAAAACCGACCGTGCCAAACATGCAGTATTACAAATTTCAAAATTCGGGTTGATGCAAATTACGCGTCAACGAATGAAACCGGAAGTAAATATCAATACTTCTGAAGATTGCCCCGTTTGTAATGGGACAGGTAAAATATCTTCAACATTATTATTGGAAGACGAGATTGAAAAAAAGTTGCATTATTTAGCAACGCATTCTCACAATCGCCTTACTTTAGTGGTTCATCCAATTGTGTATTCATACCTAACTAAAGGCTTCTTTTCATCTATCCTAAAAAAATGGCGGAAAAAGTATAAAACCAAATTAAAACTTCAGGAAAATACTAATTACCACTTAATAGAATTCAAATTCTTTGACCAAAACGAAGAAGAAATAAAACTATAAATAATTGATAATCAATTATTTAATAGTTATTTATAGTTTGTTTCAATTTGGAGAGTTATAATATTGAAATTCTCTTTCGTTTACCCTTGATTTATTAACAAGCATAAAATTTATTTTGCCAAATGCTCTATTTCTGTAATTTAGTGTTAGAATTTAATGGGTTAGTAAGTAAGAGGGCCAACAGCAATGTTAGCCCTTTTGCGTTTATAGAACATTATCCTCACTTATTCATTTGCGATTTTTTAAACACAATTTCGTATCGTTATCAGCCATAATAAAATTCACCTCATAGCAATTACCTTTATATTATGAGTAAAACTAAAATAGCATTTTTTTGTAGTAATTGTGGTTATGAAAGTGCAAAATGGTTAGGTAAATGTCCTTCATGCAATTCATGGAACACATTTGTTGAAGAAGTTTTAGATAAAGGAAATAATAAAGAACAAAATTGGAAAGAATATACTGATGATAAAAAAACATCGAAAGCGATTGCATTAAATGATGTTAATGCTAAAGAAGAAGAAAGAATTATTACAAAAGATGCAGAATTAAATCGTGTACTAGGCGGAGGAATTGTTCCGGGCAGTGTTGTATTAGTTGCAGGAGAACCAGGTATTGGTAAAAGCACTTTGTTTTTACAACATGGTTTAATGATGAATGAGTTGGTAGTATTATATATAAGCGGTGAAGAAAGTGAACAACAAATTAAAATGCGTGCCGACAGAGTAAAAATAAAAAATGAAAAATTTTATTTACTTACTGAAACATCTACACAAACTATTTTTTATGAAATAAAAAAACTAAAGCCGCAATTAGTTATTGTTGATTCAATTCAAACATTGCAATCTAATTTAATTGATTCAAGTGCAGGAAGTGTTTCTCAAATAAGAGAATGTGCTGCAGAATTCCAACGCTTTGCAAAAGATACAAACACACCTGTTTTTTTAATTGGACATATTACAAAAGACGGAAGTATTGCTGGTCCAAAAATTTTAGAACATATGGTTGATACTGTTTTACAGTTTGAAGGCGATCGTCATTATGCTTATCGCATTTTAAGAACATTGAAAAATCGTTTTGGCAGTACAGCAGAATTAGGTATTTATGAAATGACAGAAGATGGAATGAAAGTAGTATCAAATCCTTCCGAAATTCTAATCACGCAAAGAGAGGATCAATTAAGCGGAAGTGCTATTGCTGCTACATTAGAGGGCATGCGGCCTTTATTGATAGAAGTACAAGCATTGGTAACACAAAGTGTTTATGGAACACCACAAAGAACAGTCAGTGGATTTGATTTAAGAAGATTACAATTGTTATTAGCAGTATTAGAAAAACGTGGCGGATTTTTATTTGGAACAAAAGATGTGTTCATCAATATTGCCGGAGGTTTAAAAGTTGAAGATCCATCAATTGATTTGGCAATTATTTGTGCATTGCTTTCATCATACGAAGATATTCCATTACCCATTCATATTTGTTTTGCAGGTGAGGTTGGATTAAACGGAGAAATTAGGGCTGTGAACAGAATCGAACAAAGAATTGCAGAAGCAGAAAAATTAGGATTTGAAAAAATTATTGTATCGCGTTATAACAAAAAAAGTTACGACAGTAAAAAATTAAAGATTGAAGTAATTGCATTAAGTCAAGTGCATGAAGTTTATCAATATTTATTTTAAGAAGACAAAAAGCAAAAGTTAGTATAGCATTAATCATTTCTTGAATGATATCATCTATCAAATCATATTTAAATAATTTTTCTCATCTTTTTTTTCCGCATTATTGTGAAGGTTGTGGAACAGATATCTTATTAGATGATGAAATGCTTTGCACAAAATGTTCTTTTGAATTACCTGAAACTGATTTCATCAATGCAATTGATAATCCGGTTGAAAAAATATTTTATGGTAGAATAAATATCATTAATGCAGCATCAGCATTTTACTTTACAAAAGATTCTGTGTTACAACGATTGCTTATTCAATTAAAATATAAAAACAATAAACAAGCAGGAATCTATCTTGGAAAAAAATTAGGACAACAATTAAAAGAATCAGAAAGATTTAGTGATATTGATATAATCATTCCACTTCCACTCAATCCAAAAAAAGAAATCATTCGCGGATACAATCAAGCTCAAATTATTTGTGAAGGAATAGCTTCTGTTTGGAATAAACCCATCATTAATAATGTTGTTATTAGAACACATTTTACAGAAACACAAACACATCAAGATCGGATTCATCGCTGGCAAAATATGCAATCAGTTTTTGCTGTAACCAATTCAAAAGTCCTCCAAAACAAACATATTTTACTAATTGACGATGTAATAACTACGGGAGCCACTTTAGAGGCCTGTGCTGCGACTATATTGAAAGTTCCAGGAACAAAATTAAGTATTGCCACTTTGGCTTATACTATTTAGTTGTCGTTCATCACAATTTTTTAATCCTTCTTGAAAAATACATGTTCTTTGTATTGAACAAAATAAATAAACCTAAAAATATGAAATACATATTCACATTAATTGCGACTGCAATACTTAGTGCTTTTGCTTTACCGGGAGGTGACAGCATACATTCTTTTAAAGTGAAATCAATTGAAGGAAAAGATTTAGATCTTTCAAAATTTAAAGGAAAGAAAATATTGATTGTAAACACTGCCTCAAAATGTGGTTACACTCCCCAATATGAAGCATTGGAAAAAGTATACGAACAGTACAAAGATAAATTGGTGATAATTGGTTTCCCTTGCAACCAATTTGGCGGACAAGAACCGGGATCATCAGAAGAGATTCAAAGCTTTTGTAAAAAAAATTATGGAGTAACTTTTCCGTTGACAGAAAAAATTGATGTGAAAGGAGATAATATTGCGCCCATCTATAAATGGTTATGCAGTAAAACTGAAAATGGTGTATTGGATGCTTCTATAACTTGGAATTTCAATAAATTTTTATTGGATGAAAATGGAAAGATGATTGCTTACTTTCCAAGTAAAGTAACGCCCGATAGCGAAGAGATTTTAAAATATTTGAAATAGTTTTATCAACATATCTTATAAAATACTAAAAGAAGATACTCAATATGGGTATCTTCTTTTATTTTGCACCATCTAAAAAAATATTTTGCTTTTTAAAGATGTAATTGGTCAGGAGCATGTGAAACAACAATTGATTGAAATGGTAAAACAAAACCGCCTCAGTCATGCATTATTATTTTTAGGAAAAGAAGGAAGCGGCGCATTACCATTGGCATTGGCATTTGCGCAATATGTAGTTGCACAACCGCAACCATCGCCTATAGTAGAAGATTTGTTTGGCGGATTTACAGCATTAGAAACAAAACCTGCATTTCTTCATCCCGATGAAATTCAATCACAGCCTGCATTTCAAAGAGCACATCAATTAATTCATCCCGATCTTCATTTTTCTTATCCTGTTATTCCCAGAAAAAGTGGAGATAAACCAAAGAGCAGCGATTATATAAATGAATGGAGAGAATTCATTCAACAATATCCCTATGGCAATGTGTATGATTGGTTACAATTTATTGGCGCAGAAAATAAACAAGGGAATATTACTGCTGAAGAATGCAATGATATAATTCGTCAGCTGAATTTAAAAAGTTTTGAAAGCGAATACAAAATTTTAGTGTTGTGGATGCCCGAATATTTAGGGAAAGAAGGAAATAAATTATTAAAATTAATTGAAGAACCACCACCAAATACTTTATTCATTCTTGTTGCAGAAAACGATGAACAAATATTACCAACTATTTTAAGTCGTTGCCAATTAATAAGAATTCCTTCTTTAGAAATAAAAGAAATTGAAAGAGCATTAATTAACAGAGCAAATGCAGCACCGGAAACTGCACAACAATTAGCAAGTATTTGCGAAGGCAATTATCGCGAAGCATTACAATTATTACAGCATTCAGAAGAAGATTGGCAAAGCTTATTAAGAGAATGGCTAAATGCTATTTTAAAAGGCGGACCATTGGCTCAAATAAAATTTACTGAAGAAGCCGGCAAGTTAGGTCGCGAAAAACAAAAACAATTTCTTAGATACTTTAATCATTTATTGGAACAAAGTATTCGCATTAAAATTATTGGGTTAGAAAAAATTTCATTGGCTGATAATGAAAAAGATTTTGCACAACGCTTAAATAAAATTGCAAGCGTTAGTCAGCAGCAAGCAATTATAGAAGAATTAGATAAAGCATCTTATTATATTGAACGCAATGCCAATGGTAAAATGTTGTTTCAGGCATTAAGTATTAAATTATTTCATATCCTTCAAAATAAAGTGGTTCTTGAGGTTTAAGCCATCATTTAAATTAATTCCTTATTTTTGATTGTGAGAAAGAATTGTGGATACGAGCTGTAGTGCTTATGGCAACAGAGGTTGCGTCGCACACTTAAACTGTATATCGCTTATCAACATATAGAGAAAGCAAAACAATGAGTCACTTTAATTACATATCATCATAGTTCAGTAAAGTATTGAACATTGAAGTGAGTGACATAACAGAAGTTGATAGTAGTGCAGCAGCCCATCCCACAAAATTTCTTTTCACAATCGTAAATTGTAAATCTTAAATCGTACTTATAAATGTCGTGTGGATCTTGTGGAACCAAACCTGGTGGTTGTAAAAGTAATGGTGGCTGTAGTACGGGCAGCTGTAACCGTATGAATGTACATGATTGGTTAATGAATTTACCAATAGTTGATGTTGAAAGCAGTTGCAAAGTAGTTGAAGTAAGTTTTAAACAAGGCAGCAGAAAAGATTTTTATAGAAATACTACATTACAATATTTTGAGAAAGGCGATTTGGTAACTGTTGAAGGTGTTGGCGGTTTTGATATTGGTGAAGTTTCATTAACAGGAGAATTAGTTCGAATGCAAATGAAAAAACGTTCGGTGGATGAATTTAATCCCGACATGAAAAAAATTCTTCGCAAAAGTAGTGACAGAGATATTGAAAATTTTAAAATTAGTAAAAGTCGCGAAGCTAATGTGTTGGCAAAATCGCGTGAACATGCAATAAGATTAAAATTGCAAATGAAGTTGAGTGAAGTTGAAATTCAGGCCGATGGTAAAAAAGCAACTTTTTTTTATACTGCTGATGATCGTGTTGATTTTCGCGAACTGATTAAACAATATGCCGGCGAGTTTAAATTAAAAGTAGAGATGCGCCAAATTGGTATTCGTCAGGAAGCGGCGAAAGTTGGTGGCATAGGCAGTTGTGGAAGAGAACTTTGTTGTAGTACCTGGTTAACTGATTTTAAAAGTGTAAATACAACTGCGGCACGTTATCAAAATTTATCAATCAATCAAACTAAATTAAGTGGGCAATGCGGAAGATTAAAATGTTGTTTGAATTATGAATTGGATACTTATTTAGATGCTTTGCAACATTTTCCTGATAATGCAGAATTTTTAGAAACAGCGAAAGGAACAGCTAACTTAATTAAGAAAGATATTTTTAAAAATTTGATGTGGTATATTATTCAGGGTGGGGCTAAACATTATCCGTTAACCATTGAAAAAGTAAAAGAAATAAAACGTTTAAATGCACAAGGTATTAAACCTGAAGAATTAGAAACTGTTGATGTTACCACCGGTAAACCAAAAGAAATTGAACCGCAATTTGTTGA
>CAILAF010000010.1 GCA_903832075.1 uncultured Chitinophagaceae bacterium | reverse complement strand
ATGTACGATTGGGCCAATAGTGCCTATTCATTGATTATTACATCTGCCATCTTTCCTGCTTATTATACAGCGATTGCGCCGCCGCAGGTTCAATTCATTGGAAGAACTTACGACAGGTCTGCTTTAGCTTCTTATGCCATTTCATTTTCGTTTTTAATTATTGCTTTTTTATCACCGATACTTTCTTCTATTGCCGATTATAAAGGCAATAAAAAATCGTTCATGAAATTCTTTTGTTATCTCGGTTCAATTGCCTGTTGCAGCATGATATTTCTTACAAAAGAAAATATTGGTTGGGGAATTATTGCATCCATTATTGCATCTATTGGTTATTGCGGCAGTATTGTATTTTATAATGCGTATTTACCGGAAATTGCGGCAGAAGAAGATCAGGACAGAGTTAGTGCAAAAGGTTTTGCATTGGGATATATTGGAAGTGTTTTATTAATGATTGTTTGTTTGGCATTTATTATGGCAAACGATAAAATGAATTTAGGATGGGGCGCATGGCCGGCAAGATTATCTTTTTTATCTGTTGGAATTTGGTGGGCAGGATTTGCGCAAATAACTTTTAAATGGATGCCGCCATCAAAACCATCTGAACAAGATTTACAACACAGCATCTTCACCAATGGTTTTCATGAATTAAAAAAAGTATGGAATCAATTGCAACATTACCCACGATTAAAAAGATTCCTTCGCAGTTTTTTCTTTTACAATATGGGCGTGCAGACAGTCATGTATCTCGCAACATATTTTGCATCAGATGAATTAAAAATGGAATCATCGCAACTTATCATCACTGTTTTAATCATTCAATTAGTTGCAATTCTTGGTGCCACACTATTTGCAAGATTATCCGATAAAACCAATAACATTTTTACACTTGGTGTTTTAATTTCAATTTGGATAGGTATTTGTTTTTTTGCATCAAGAGTAAATACAGTGAATGAATTTTTTGTTGTGGCATTTTGTGTGGGAATGGTGATGGGTGGCATTCAATCCATGAGTCGTTCTACTTATTCTAAATTATTACCCGAAACAAAAGACACTGCCTCCTATTTTAGCTTTTTTGATGTATGCGATAAAATGGGAACAGTGATAGGCACTTTAGTATTCGGTTCCGTTGGAGAATTTTTAGGTGGCATGCGTAATTCGGTTTTAGCATTAATGATATTTTTTATTATTGGATTGATATTACTTTTATTTGTGAGAATGAAAGAAAAAGCCATTGCACAATATTAATTTTTATGACTTATCAAAAGAAAGAAATCAATACAATTAAACGTGGAGCTAAAAGAGCATCATACGACAAAGAATTAATTCATGGAATTTTAGATGCAGCTAATCTTTGTTTTGTTTCTTTTTTATTTGAAGGAAAAGCTTTTGTACAACCGATAAGTTATGGCAGAAAAGATGAAACTTTATACATGCATGGATCGCTGCAAAACCGCATGACTACTGCTATTTTAGAAGCCGATGAAGTTTGTATCAATGTTACTTTATTAGATGGAATGATACTTACGCGTTCTGCATTTCATCATTCAGTTAATTATCGATCGGTTGTAATTTTTGGCAAGGCACATGAACTAAAAACAAATGAAGAAAAATTAATTGGTTTAGAAACTATCATCAATCATTTTGTTCCTGAAAGATGGAATCATTGTCGCAAGCCAAATGATAATGAACTAAAAGCAACAAGAGTTATTGCAATTGATATTACTACTGCATCAGCGAAAATTAAACACACACCACCTGGGGATAATGTTGAAGATTTGGACTTAGATTTTTGGGCCGGCACATTTCCAATAAAAACAATTTGTGAAATGCCTTTTGCTGATGAAAAAATAAATGCATCAACGCCAATACCCGAACATGTTTTAAACTATTACAAAAAATATAAAAACGGATTCTGATGAAACTCTATACAATCGAAACTGAATATTTTAAATTAGATGGCGGTGCCATGTTTGGTGTAGTGCCAAAAAGTATTTGGAATAAATTAAATCCCGCTGATGAAAATAATCTATGCAGTTGGGCCATGCGTTGTTTACTGATTGAAGAAAACAATAGATTAATATTGATTGATAATGGTGTTGGCAATAAACAGGATGCAAAATTTTTTGGTCATTATTATTTACACGCTGACAATACCTTGGATTCATCTTTAAAAAAAGCAGGTTTTAGTAAAGATGATATAACCGATGTAATCCTTACCCATCTTCATTTTGATCATTGTGGTGGAAGTATTGAAAGAATTAATGACAAATTAATTCCTGCATTTAAAAATGCAACTTATTGGAGCAATGAATTGCATTGGAAATGGGCAACAGAACCAAATGACAGAGAAAAAGCTTCTTTCTTAAAAGAAAATATTTTACCAATTAAAGAAAGCGGTCAATTAAAAATGGTTGATATTAAATTAGAGAATGACAGAATTAAGATGACAGATGACAGTAGAGAATATCCATCATCTATTATTTCTCAACCGTCATCTATTCTTCCTCAAATTTCATTTCGTTTTGTAAACGGTCATACAGATGCAATGATGTTGCCACAAATAAAATACAACAATAAAACAATTGTTTACATGGCCGATCTGTTACCAAGTGTAGGGCATATTCCACTTCCGTATGTAATGGGTTACGATATGTTTCCACTAACAACATTAAATGAGAAAAAACTATTTTTAAAAGAAGCTTTAGAGAAAGATTACATTTTATTCTTTGAACATGATCCTGTAAATGAATGTTGCAATTTGCAACAAACCGAAAGGGGCATCAGACAAAAAGAATGCTTTAAATTATCGGAATTATAAATTACCTAAAGCCTTCCATTGAGCTTAAAGGATAACGAAGATTTTTATATTGCATCATATCTGCTTTTACACTTCCAACAACAATCGGGCTTTCAATTCTTAATGGAATATGATTGGGATCATCAGAAACCCAAACAATCATTTTTTCTCCGCCTTCAAACAATGTTCCTTTTAATAATAATGGTTTGAATTTAATAGCACGAAATTTTCCATATTTGGTTTTAATATTTTCTTTGCCGGCATATTTCATGTACAAATGATAAACTTCATTATCTAAAAACATATCAAAAGGAATTTTATCATCTACTTGATATTTTGAAAAATCAATATTGCGTGCGTAAAAAATAGAACTGATCACATCTTGAATACAATTGGGAACTTTATAAACACCTTTATTAGTTGTTGCTGTATTTGTTTGCTGATTGAATGTTACATTTTCTGTCATCTTAAATCCACCTTCATTAACATCACGTAAAAATTTAAGTGGTTGTAATGTTGCAGTATCAAAATAACTTTCATATTTATCACGAACCTTGAAAATCCAGTCGTAGTTTGGGTTTGAGCTGCCTGTTGCTACAGTATGATAAACAGGTTTATTATTCAATGTTTCTAAAGAAGTAGAAAAATTAGCCGAACCTGCATTTACATAAATACCAATAACAGAATAAAATATGGTATAGGAAATATTTTCACCATTTTGAAAAGCAAAATTACGAATACCACAAAATTCATCTCCGGCAGTTAATGGAAACCAAAGTAATAATGATATAAATGATACAATAATTTTTTTCACGAGGGTTATTTCTTAAATAATCTTAATCTTAATAAAATTAAACTTCCTGCAATAGCCGGTAATACTTTATTTATAAACCAGATGCCTGTTGTTGCTAATAAGATGCCAGCAATATTATTGCTTAACAATCCTATCAGTTGAATACTAATTTCGCCACGCAAACCTAATTCAGCAAATGCAATAGTCGGTATAATTGCCAATACTAAAAACATTACACAAACCATCCAAATCAATCCAAAATTATTGGCATCCACTTTAAAAATCTGCAACAATAATAAGTATTGAATCACAAATACAACAAATCTTGCAAACGAAAGAGATAAAATTCTTGTTAATTCTTTTGAATGCAGTTCCTCCAAATTACGAATCAAATAAATATACCTAGAAATAAATGGAGCTCTTTCCAATATTTTACTGATCCATGATAAACGATAATATAATAGCAATAAAATAATGAAAACCACCATCAACACCAACAATAAAATATAGAACCAAACTACATCTAATCGTTGCCAATAATTGTTTCGTATTGAAATATTTAATCGTAGATATATTAAACCGGCAATGCCCATTACAAATGTTACAATTACCTGACTGATACTTCCAACAACAGAAAGCGCAATTGATCGTAACCGGTTTCCTTCATCCAAATAGGCAATCTTTCCAATAAACTCTGCAATATTATTTACAGATCCAAAAGCAAAAGCTTGTCCGGCAAAAATCGCTTTGTATGCTTGTTTGAAAGAAATGCGTTGAACTCGTTTCATTAACCATTGCCATTTGTACGCTTCTAAACCCCAATTCAAAAACATTAAAACTAATACAATAATAAATTTCCACCATTGTTGTACCGTAAATGAATAAAGAATTGTTTGCCATGCTTGGGGCAAATCTTTTTGTTCTTTTATTTGATGATAGATAGAAAAAGATAACCACACAAATATTGCCGGGCCAATAAAATAATTAAGAAATATTTTAAGTTTATTATTCAGAAGATAATTTTTTCACAATGCAAAGAACGGATGAAAGAAGCAGATAAAAAACTTATGCTAATAAAGCTTTATTTTCACCATTGATGAAATCATCTCAAATTATATTAGGCATTGATCCGGGCACACAATTAATGGGCTATGCATTATTAAAAACTGATGGCAATAATGCACAGGTTTTATTAATGGATACATTAAAATTAACTTCGCACAAAGACATTTATCAACGATTAGAAAAAATTCATACTAAAGTTTGTGAGTTAATAAAATTATATCAGCCAACTACATTTGCCATTGAAGCTCCTTTCTTTGGAAAAAATATACAAAGCATGTTAAAGTTAGGCAGGGCGCAGGGTGTAGCCATTGCTGCCGCCATGCAGGCAGGTTTAAGTGTAACAGAATATTCTCCTAAAAAAGTTAAACAATCAATCAGCGGAAATGGTAATGCAGATAAAGAACAAGTTTGGAAAATGTTACAACGCATTTTAAATATTGAAGAAAAACCTCAATACTTTGATGCTACCGATGCATTGGCAGTTGCTTTATGCCATCATTATCAAATATCTTCTCCACTTAAAACAAATGGAAAAGGTTTTAAAGGTTGGGAAGATTTTATCATTAAGAATGAAAACAGAGTGAAGAAGAAATAATTATGTTGCTGATTTCAAGTTGCAGGTTACAGGTTACTTGCAACTTGAAAATTTTCAGTATTCAAAAATTACAGATACTTCAATATTTTTTCTTGCACTTCTTTTAATTTTTCAGGAGTCACTTTTATTTTTTTTGATAAGGCATTCATATCTCCCATTTCATTCATCGGTATTAAATGAATATGTGCATGAGGCACTTCAAACCCAATGGTGATAATGTTTACACGATCACAACCAAATGCTTGCTGAATGGCATTTGCAATAGGTTTAGCAAAACTTAAAATGCCATCTAAATATTCCGTTGGCAGATCAAATAACTTATCTATTTCAATTTTAGGAACAACCAATACATGACCTTCTACTGAAGGAAAAATATCTAAGAACGCAAAAAATTTTTCATTCTCTGCAATTTTATAACTTGGTACTTCACCGGCAATTATTTTTGAAAATATACTTGACATAAAATATTTTTACGAAAGTAATAAATACAAAAAACAAAAGTCCTGCCGAATGACAGGACTTTTTTAATTCAATAGAAAATTTTAAATAGTAATTCCTTCAACTTTAAATTTAACGATACCATTAGGTGCTTGCACTTCTGCAATTTCACCTTTTGCTTTACCAATTAAACCTTTACCAATTGGCGAAGACGCAGAAATTTTTCCAGCTTTTAAATCGGCTTCTTTCTCACCAACAATTTGATAAGTCACCGTTTTTTTAGTTCCCAAATTAGTAATGGTAACCTTCGTTAAAATAGCAACTCTGCTGGTATCAATCGTACTTGGATCAACAATTTTTGCATTGGCAATAATGCCTTCCAATTGTTTAATTTTTGCTTCTAACATTCCTTGTGCTTCTTTGGCAGAATCATATTCGGCATTTTCTTTCAAATCGCCTTTTTCCCTTGCTTCTGCAATAGCACGTGAAGCAGCAGGACGTTGAACGCCTTTCATATTCTGCAATTCAGCTTTCATCTTATCGAATGTCTCTTTGGTAACATATTCACTCATAATCTTTGTTTTAAAGAGATAAAAAAAAATACAACGCTTCATCAATGCGAAGCGTTGCAATTAATACAAATATAGAAAATATTGACTTGAAAAAAAAGTTTTATCCCAACTTTCGCATAAGCATGGAACCAAGTTGCGTCGCACACTTGTACTGTATATCTCTGAGCATCAAATTCCCAATTTATCTAACAATACTTTAGCCATTTTATAAAATGCTTCATGACTATATCCGGCAATATGTGGTGTTATAATCACGTTGGGTTGTTGCAATAAAAAATTTAATTGTTCATTTTCTTTTTCAGAATAATTTTCCAAATTTTCATTTTCCAAAACATCCAATCCTGCGGCTTTAATCTTTCCATTTTTTAATGCGTTAATTAATGCATTGGTATCAGTTACTTTTCCGCGGCAAGTATTTAAAAAATAAGGTTGCTGTTTTAATGAATTAAAAAATAAATCATTGGCATAATGA
Source organism: uncultured Chitinophagaceae bacterium (assembly GCA_903832075.1). GTDB lineage: Bacteria > Bacteroidota > Bacteroidia > Chitinophagales > Chitinophagaceae > CAILAF01. Next base: position 8,487 of record CAILAF010000010.1, on the reverse strand, counting down.
AATGTTTCATCGGTTAATGGAATATGTAAACTAATTACATCGGCATATTTAAAAATTTGTTCAGGCTCCGCTTCGCGAACATAATCTTTTGCGAAACCAAATTTATATTTATCATGTGCCAAAACCGTTACATCAAATGATGATAATAATTTTGCAAATGAATTTCCGGTATTTCCAAAACCAATGATACCAACTGTTTTACCGGTTAACTCATCTCCTTTATTTGCATCGCGAATCCATTTGTTTAATTTAATTTCTTCATTGCTGCTGCAAATTTTGTTCATCAAATTCAATAACATTCCCAATGTATGTTCGGCAACTGCATTTCTATTTCCTTCCGGACTGTTTACACATTTTATTCCTTTACTTTCAGCATACACAACATCAATTTGTTCCATTCCGCTTCCCAATCTGCCAATCCATTTTAAATCTTTGGCTTTATCAATTAAATTTTTATCAATAATTAGTTTGGTGGAAACAATCAATCCATTGGCATTAACAATCAATTTTTCTAACTCAGCATAAGTTATTTCTGGAAGATCAATTACTTCAAACCCTTGCCTGTTCAATGTTTCAGGCAAATACGCATGACATTTTGCTGTTATAATTACTTTGTTTTTCATTTCATTTTAAAGGTCAAATTCGCAAAATCTTGTACGGTTAATTGTTCTGCACGTTTATTAAAAATTTCATCTTGCAATGTTAGTTCATCAAATAATCCTTTCACTGCATTGCGTAACATTTTTCTTCTTTGATTAAAAGCCATCTTCACCAATTGAAAAAATAATTTTTCATTTTTCATTTTTGTCTTTTCATTATTCACTTTCAATCTAATCACACCACTCATCACTTTTGGTGGCGGATTAAAACAATCCGGCGAAACATCAAATAAATATTCAACCGAAAAAAATGCTTGAACCAATACACTTAAAATTCCATAGGTTTTATTGCCGGAAGTTGCTGCAATTCTTTGCGCCACTTCTTTTTGAAACATTCCTATCATCACCGGTACTTGTTCTTTCCATTCTAAAATTTTAAATAATATTTGCGATGAAATATTATATGGAAAATTACCAACAACTGTAAATTCATTTTCAAAAGGCGCATCAATTTCCAAAATACTTTTGTGAATTATTTTTCCAGCAATGGATGGATAAGTAAGTTCTAAATAATTTATTTTTTCTTCATCTAATTCTACTGCTTTAAAATCAATATCATTCAATGCCAGTAAGTATTTGGTTAATGCACCGCCACCAGGACCAACTTCCAACAATTGATTAAAATTATTTTCTTTTAATGCAGCAACAATTTTTTTACAAATATTCTCATCTTTTAAAAAATGTTGACCCAATGATTTTTTCAGTGTATACTGCATTCAACAAAAATAAGAAAGTATGAACCATGATTGTTAAGATTATGTTTAGCACGATAATTACAACATTTTACCTAATTTATCCTCTTCATCCTTTTCATCTTTTTAATCGCAGTTAATCCTTATTTTTACAACTAAACTTTTTGTCATGAGCAACGATTTGCAAAAACCGATCATAGGATTTACTTGCGGCGATTTAAATGGCATTGGTATTGAACTAATCATTAAATCATTATCTAATCACGAAATTTTAGAGATTTGTGTTCCTGTAATTTTTGCGAGCAATAAATGCATCAATTTTTATAGAAAAAGTTTAGCAGATATTAATTTCTTGTATAACAGCACAAAAGATTTTTCTAAACTCAGTCATAAACAAATCAACATTTATAATTGTTGGGAAGAAGAAGTTGTCATCAATCCGGGCATATTAAATGAAATTGGTGGTAAATATGCATTGCTATCTTTACAACATGCTGTGAAAGCCTTAAAAGCAGGGCATATTCAAGGATTGGTAACTGCGCCCATTCATAAAAAAAATATTCAATCAGAACAATTTAAATACAGTGGACATACACCTTATTTGAAGGCTGAGTTTAATATTCCTGATGTATTGATGTTAATGGTTGCAGAAAATATGCGTATTGGTTTATTAACCGAACATGTTCCTGTTTCAGAAATCACAAAACATGTTATCAAAGAAAATATTATCAGCAAACTCAACATCTTACATAAAAGTTTACAAAAAGATTTTGGCATTGATAAACCTCGTATTGCTGTATTAGGATTAAATCCTCATGCCGGTGATGAAGGATTGATTGGCAATGAAGAAGAAACCATTATTAAACCAAGTATTAAAGAAGCCAAACAAAATTTATTAGCATTCGGTCCTTATAGTGCCGATGCATTTTTTGCACGCGGACATTATCAAAAATTTGATGGCATTCTTGCTATGTATCATGATCAGGGTTTAATTCCATTTAAATCTTTATCAATTGGCGAAGGCATTAATTACACTGCCGGTTTAGGCGCTGTGCGCACAAGTCCTGATCATGGCACTGCATTCGACATTGCCGGTAAAGGTATTGCTGATCATTCATCTTTTTTAGCCGCCACATTCGAAGCAATTGATATTATTAGAAGAAGATCGGGTTATGAAGAAGTAAGAAGAAATCCTTTGAAAAAAATTAGCACAAAATTATTGGCGAATGTTGTAGATGAAAGAATTGAAGAAACAGAATAAAATTATTATGGCGAATTATATTCTCACGAATTCATTATTACAAATTAAAATCTCTTCCAAAGGTGCAGAACTACAAAGCATTTTTCACAAACAACACCAATTGGAATATATGTGGAGTGGTGATGCAAATTTTTGGGGGAAAAAAAGCCCTGTATTGTTTCCAATTGTTGGCGGATTAAAAAATAATACTTATATCTATAAAGGAAATAGTTATTCATTAAGTCGTCATGGTTTTGCAAGAGATAGCGAATTTATTGCTACACATCAAACCGAAAATTCAATAACATTTTCTATTCATTCAAATGAACAAACACTAAAAGCATATCCATTCCTTTTTAGATTTTCTGTTCAATATGAATTAGAGAATGATAAATTATATGTGCATTATTTAGTTGAAAATATTGGTGCTGATGAAATGTATTTTTCTGTTGGTGCACATCCTGCATTTAAAGTTCCTTTGATTGATGAATTAGCATTCAATGATTTTTATTTACAATTCAACAAAGCTGAAAACGCAGTCCAATGGCTACTTTCAGCAGATGGATTGATTGAAAAAAAGTCAATTCAATTACTAAATAATACCAATCAACTTAAACTTACCAAAGAATTATTTTATGGAGATGCTTTAGTGTTTAAACAACTTCTATCAAATACAATTTCAATTGTTAGCAATAAAACTGCACATGGATTAAAAGTGCAGTTTGATGATTTCCCTTTTACGGGAATTTGGAGTGCGAAAGATGCAAACTTTGTCTGCATTGAACCTTGGTGTGGCATTGCCGATAGTGTTGATACTAATCAAGACATTACACAAAAAGAAGGCATTAATGTTTTATTGCCTCAAGAAAATTTTAAAAAAACTTGGAGTGTTGAAGTTTTTTAAAGTTATTTAAACACAGTATTATCAAGTCCTTTATTAATGGTGTATGAACTATATGTAATTTCTACTTTGCCTTTTTTATTTTTTAATTTATCCTTTTCGGTTGGCTTTCCATCATCATCAAACTCTAAAGTAATGCCTTTAGGCATTTTATAATCTTTTGTATTAAATGCAAAGATTACTTTATCAGGCAATCCATAATTCGCATATTGACCATAAAAAAAATTCATTTCGTATGTGCCGTTTTCTTTTGTAGTGGTAACAGCTTTTTTAATTAAGAGATTCACTTCATCAATATACATGGTTGTTAAAATAATTTCGCTGTTCTCATTCATCGGCAACAACTTAACAACTTTTGTATTTGTCCCATCAATAATGGCGTCACCAAAAGCCATTGCTACATAATCTTTCGTGGCAATCACTGAACTCATATTTACACTAATACCACCTTTAGGTAAAATAGAAATACCATTATCTCTTTTAATTTTAAATTGATTCGGTTTTTTAAAGAACACTTTTATTTTTCCAATCGGTGCTTTAATGAAAGCCACGTCTGTCTTCATTTTCCCTTCGGCAACATAATCATTCACCAAATCTAATTTCGCTTTTACCTTTTGCACTAATGCGCTCATATCTTGCGCATGAACAGAAAGTGAAAAGTGAAAAATAAAAAGTGAAAAAGTTATCTTTCTTAATTGTTTCATTTTTTTGACTTTTGACTCACTCAACTCAACACATCTTTTTTCTTAAACACATAAATCGAAGCGCCGACAAATAAAAAAATGTGTGCTAATAATATTAAAGATGAATTGATTAATTTATCGGGTCTTTGAATGGTTCCGCGAATCGTTTCATTGTCTGCATTTACTTTCACATCAAAAAATTCTTTCCATGCCACCATGTGGGAAGTAAATAAATATGGCTTAATCAAATTAAAAATTGGAATACTCATGGTGCTTAAAATAGTAAAGAAAATAATAACACTCATTGTTGCAACAATAGGTCCAATTGAATTTTCAGCGAATTGAGATAAGAAGAAACCCAATGCAGCAACGGTTATCATTGCAAGACATGCAAAACAAAATGCACCGGCATATCGCCAAAAAATATCTGCCCTCTCAATTTGAACTGCATAATTATTTTTCAATAAAAGCATGTCATCGGTTCCGAAAATTAGCATACTAACAAACAAAGCCAATATAGCTAACCAGATCAGTAATAAAATGGTATAAACAGACGCAGCAAAAAATTTAGCCAAAATAAAATTTGTTCTGCTGATTGGTTTTGTCAACATCAATCTCAATGTGCCCATATTTGCTTCGCCGCTAATCATATCTGCTGCAATCAATGAAATCAATAATGGAACATGTACTAACAATAATTGTAATAGTACATAACAAACAAAATATCCATTAACAATCTTTCCATCAATTTGCAAAGTGTTACTTAAATCCGCCATGATAAAAGCAGCATATTCTTTACCATCAACTTTCAATCCTAATTGAACAATGGTAATTAACGCCGTAATGGCCACGAAAGCAATATATGTTCGTGGACGACGAAAAATTTTATACAACTCAATTTGTAAAAGCGTCCACATGTTGATTACCTGATGTTATTTGTAAAAAATAATCTTCCAAACTATGTTTCGGTTGAATTGAAATAACTGCAGCATCCATATCAGCAAGGCTTTTATGTAATTGAGGAATTTCTTTTCTGTCCAACTTCAACACCAAAAAATTCTTCCTTCGTGCTTGCAAATTATTTTTCCAACGACTTTGTTGCAATTGCTGAAATACAACCTCATTATTCAATGTTTCTATTTCAACAATCGTTTGTGAAGCATCGAATAATTCTGCAGCTAACCCTTCAACTAATTTTTTCCCTTTATCTATTATTAAAACTTTAGTTGCAATTTGTTCTATCTCGCCCAACAAATGTGATGAAACCATAATTGTTTTTTTCATCTCTTTGCTTAATCGCAAAATTAAATTTCTGATATCAGCAATACCTTGCGGATCCAATCCATTGGTTGGTTCATCTAAAATAATTAATCGCGGATCATGAACTAATGCAATCGCAATTCCCAAACGTTGCTTCATTCCTTGTGAATACGTTTTTACTTTATCATTTGCACGATCTGCTAATCCAACCATTTCTAATTGATTCATTAAATGATGATGATCAGACTTGCCATTACTCAATCTGGCAAAGAGTTTCAGGTTATCGTAAGCCGATAAATATTTATATACATCCGGTTTTTCAATAACAGCTCCAATGTTTTTTAAGATTTCATTTCGATGAGAAGATAAAGGCAAACCAAAAATTTCAATATTACCTGATGATGGTTTAATCAATGTGAGCAACATTCTTATTGTTGTGCTTTTACCGGCACCATTCTGCCCCAAAAAACCATATACATCTCCTTCCTTTACAGTAAATGAAAGATGATCAACGGCTGTAAAAGTTCCGAAAGATTTTGAAAGTTCAGTAACCTTAATTATTTCCATCATTTAATACAATAACAGCAAATGTAATGGAAGGTTTTAAATGCACTGGAATGAATTTATTTTTTTACTTGCAAATATTCTTGTAATGCTTTTACATAATCTTCAAAAGCATGAATTCCTTTTTTGGTGATCTTACAAGTGGTGAGGGGATAATTATCTTTAAATTGTTTAGTTACATCCACATAACCTGCATCTTTTAATTTTTGAATTTGTACCGAAAGATTTCCGGCAGTTGAATTCGTTTTTTCTTTGATAAAAGTAAACTCTGCTTCTTTAACACCAATGAGTAAACTCATTACTGCTAACCGAAGTTGCGAATGTAATATGGGATCTAATTCTTTAAACATTTTTTGATTTACATTTCAGGTAAGTTCTTCTTAAAATTAATCCCGGTATAAGCCATGCAACAATTGCAGCAACTGCACCTAACAACATTGAAACAGGAAAAGAAACATACATGCTTATTAATGCTAAAACCCAACAAGCAATTCCGCCAATAATCATAGGTTTAAAACGCATAGTAAATCCTGTTGCAAAAGTTGGCACGCCATATAAAATGATAAATAAAGAATTACTATGCTCACTATATTGAAATTTTGAACAATAAAAAGAAAGTAGAAAAATAGCAGCAGCATAACTTATCCAAATACCACCTATAGCAGTATCTACATGCGATTTAAATTTTCGTTTTTTATTTTCTTTTATTGTAATAAAGATTTGCGGTATAATAGCTACTAAGGTTAATAACCAAATATAATCTACTAATGGCAGTTTGATATAAGCATAATTGATAAAAGTATACAAACTGCAAAACGATACCACACTACCCCACAACAAAGCGCTGATACCGGTTTCGTAAAATTCATTTTTTGCCTTTTGTATCATTTCAGAAATGATATGCAAGCTTTCAATTTCTGTAAATTTTTTCTCTTCTGCCATGATTATTGTTGTTGATATTGTTTACGCAATAAATGTCCGGGAATAATATAACTAACAAATAATGCCAATGCTGTAAATAAGATTTGTATGTCGTAAGAAAAATTTGCTGCAATAATAGCAATGATCCAACAAAGCACTCCACCTATTTTTAGAGGTTTGAATTGAAGATAACATCCAGAAACAAAAGTTCCAACTGCATACAAAATAATGAACAATGGAAGGCAATTAATCCAATGATTAATCCCACAAACAATAGCTGTTACAAAAAATGTGAAACCTAAACCTGTCCATAAATATTTCATACTATCACCAACATAAGTATGCACTTTTACTTTTTTCTTATTGCGAATTGAATTTCTTATTTCAAAAAAAACTCCAATCCAAATAAATATCCATACATAATAATGATGATCATTATGCAGCAATGCCAATAAAATATATTGAGCAATACAAATAATAAATGCAAGCCATCCCCATATTAAAAAATGAGAAGTATTACCTGCAACATGCAATTTTGTTTTATCAATCATTGATTGTATTAACAATAAACTTTCTTGCGGTGTAAATTCTTTATCGTTTTGCATAAAATTGTATTAAAGTTAAGATGATATAGGCTTTGCAGCCACTTTCATTGTTATTCTAATGTTACTGATATTTCCTGAATAGCATTATGATTAAATTTTGCATTTCTAAATTTTGCCGGTCCAAAAAATCCTTTTGCATTATTAGAAAAACCAATTTTTTCTTTTGGTATTCCAAAAAAACTTCTATCTAATTTTCCATTACCGTTCTCATCATAAAAAAGTGTAGCAGCATAAATTCCATCAGGCACTTGATGAAAAGTATATGATTCAGTCAATTCTTTCGGAACAAGCATACCCAAAAAAGAAGCTTTTGAAACATTCATATAATTTTCTTCACTATTGTATAATGCTATAAAAATTGTTCCTCCTAAAGATTTGTAACCACTTACTTTAATGGTAAGATCATTTGCATTTTGTGCAAAATTTTTTTTCGAAAAAAATATCATTAAACACAAAATTATGATTCGCATATTGTCTACTTTTTATTTTATTCCTATTATTTGCATTGCAATATCATATCTTCAGTTTGTTTTTTACCCCAATTGGGATGTAATGCTGATGCGGGTTTGAAAGAATTGTATAATGCCAATGCTTTTTCAAAAATCAGTTTGGCTTTATCTTTTCCGCCACCAAATGCAGGAGGTGTTCCAAAAACATTCATTGCTTCTAAATATACCGGACGAGGATTTGAAGGATCTGCAAATTTTGCTTTTGCAATTGCATCATTCGATGCAGCACCATACTTCATATATCTGCTTTGCGGATCTACTAACATTTGTTGAGTGGCCACCATACTCTTTAAACAAAATATTTCACTATTGTTTGGTGCTAATACATCGGCTTTTGCAATAATCAAATTTGTATTCTCCGCTAATTTATCTTTATCGGTTTTAGTATCCATCCAACCAATATTAGTTTGACATAAAGCTGCATAATAATACGGCAACCATTGTGTTTTTTCT
>CAILAF010000009.1 GCA_903832075.1 uncultured Chitinophagaceae bacterium | reverse complement strand
TTACTAAGCGATCCCATTTGGTTTGTCTAGCTGTTTCTGCTTGATGTAAAAACTCTTCAGCCAATTCAGGGTTCTTTGCTTTGATTACTTTAAATCTGTTTTCATGATACATGAAATCAGCTAATGGCATAGTTGGTTCTTTTGAATCAATTACAAAACGTTGTCCTTTTTCTTTTAATGGATTGTAATGAAATAATGGCCAATAACCAGATTTAACAGCGAAGTCTTGTTCTTCAGCTCCATGCGCCATATCAATACCATGTGCTATACAATGGCTGTATGCAATTACTAATGAAGGTCCAGGATAAGCTTCAGCTTCTAAAATTGTTCTAATTGTATGCGCATCATTGGCACCCATTGCAATTTGTGCAACGTATGCAGTACCATGCGCAATGGCTTGTAATGCTAAATCTTTTTTCCCTGTTGTTTTTCCATTCACAGAAAACTTAGCACTTGAACCAAGTGGAGTTGATTTAGATTTTTGGCCGCCAGTATTTGAATATACTTCTGTATCCAATACCATAATGTTTACATTTTCTCCTGTTGATAATACATGATCTAATCCACCATATCCAATATCATAAGCCCATCCATCACCTCCAACAATCCAAACAGATTTATCTGCAAGGAAATCTGCTAAATGATATAAATTAAGAGCAGCAATGGATCCTTGTCCATGTAACCGATGTTTTAATTCTTTAATTAATTCATGTTTAACATGTAATTCAGCTTCTGTAGTTTCAGGAGCATTTAAAATATTATCAACCAATTCATCGCCAACTGCATGCCTTACTTCATTCAATAATGAAATAGCAGTTAACTTTTTCTGTTCATTCGCCATCTTAATTCCTAACCCAAATTCAGCATTGTCTTCAAACAATGAATTAGCCCAAGCCGGTCCAACACCTTCTTTATTTTTTGACCAAGGTGTTGTTGGTAAATTTCCTCCGAATATTGACGAGCAACCAGTTGCATTAGCAACAATCATTCGTTCACCAAATAATTGTGTAATTAATTTTAAATAAGGAGTTTCACCACAACCTGCACAAGCACCAGAAAATTCAAAAAGTGGTTGAAAGAATTGAGAACCTTTTACTGTATTTCTATTAATTCTTGCACGATCAATCTCTGGTAATGATAAAAAGAAATCCCAATTTTGTTTTTCATTTTCTTGAATAAGCGTTTTATCATACATATTGATTGCCTTATGACCAGGATCTGTTTTACTGGTAATAGGACAAAACTCAACACACATATTACATCCTGTACAATCTTCGGTTGATACTTGTAAAGTATAAGCCTCTTTTGTTTTATCCCATTCTTTACCAATTGGGTCAACATGTTTAAAAGAAGTAAGAGCTTTACTTAATAATTCTTTATCATAAATTTTTGGACGAATAGCTGCATGGGGACAAATCATAAAACATTTACCACATTGCGTGCAAAGGTCTGTATCCCATACCGGCACTGCATCTGCAATATTTCTTTTTTCAAATTTAGTAGTGCCGGAAGGAAACATTCCATCAACAGGTAATGCGCTTACAGGGAGATCATCACCTTCACCTGAAATTATTCTTGCTAATACATCCTTTACAAAGTCAGGAGAATTTTTAGGAACAGCTTCATCCAAAGCAATATTACCAACTATTAAATTTTTATAATCTATTTCAAATAAGTTTGCTAATGTTTTATCAACTGCCTCATAATTCTTTTGAACTACTGCTTCACCTTTTTTCCAATAAGTTTCGTATATCGCTTCTTTAATTTTTTCGATTGCTTCTTCTCTTGGTAACACATTACTAATTGCAAAAAAACATGTTTGTAAAACAGTGTTGATGCGATTACCCATTCCTGCTTCTTTTGCAACCGTATAAGCATTGATGGAATATAGCTTCAATTCTTTTTCAATAATTTCCTTCTGAATTTTTTGAGGTAACATACTCCATACTTTATCTTTTTCATAAGGAGCATTCAATAAAAGGGTAGCACCATGTTCTGCCTCTTTTAAAATATCAAATTTTGATAGATAATTAAAATGATGGCAAGCAATAAAATTAGCAGATTGAATTAAATAGGTCGAACGTATTGGCTTTTCTCCAAAACGCAAATGTGATCCGGTTAAAGAACCGGCTTTCTTTGAATCATAAACAAAATATCCTTGCACAAAATAATTGGTTTTGTCTCCAATGATTTTGATAGAATTTTTATTTGCACTAACTGTACCATCAGCACCTAATCCAAAAAATAAACCTCTGAATTTATGTTGCGAATCAAGATTGAATTTCTTATCGTATGTTAAACTTAAATGTGTAACGTCATCTTGTATACCAACTGTAAAATGTGTTTTAGGTTGTGCTGATTTTAATTCATTGTAAACAGCCATTACCATAGCTGGTGTAAATTCTTTTGAAGATAAACCATAACGACCTCCAATTACATGTGCATGATTATTTTCTTGAGATTCATTCAACGCACTTACTACATCCATAAATAATGGTTCAGCCATACTTGTCGGTTCTTTGCTACGGTCCAATACTGCAATTTGTTTGATAGTTTTTGGTAATGCCTTAATAAAATGTTCAAGAGAGAAAGGACGAAATAATCTAACATTCAACATTCCAACTTTTTCACCATGCGCATTTAAATAATCAACTGTTTCCTGAACAGCGCATCCACCTGAACCCATGATAATAATAATTCTATCTGCTTCAGCATGACCGTAATACTCAAATAATTTATATTTTCTTCCGGTTAATGATGCAAATTGATTCATCTTTTCTTCAACGATTCCCGGAACATTATCATAATAAGTATTTGCTGCTTCTCTATTTTGGAAGAATACATCCGGATTTTGTGCAGTTCCGCGAATAAATGGATTATCAGGAGATAGACCTCTATCGCGATGTGCATTTACCTCATCCATATTTATCATTGCTTCAATCACCTCATCAGAAATAATATTTACTTGTGATAATTCGTGTGAAGTTCTGAATCCGTCAAATACATTTAAGAAAGGAACTCTTGCTTTTAATGTAGAAGCTTGTGCAATTAAAGCCATATCCATTGCTTCTTGTGCGGTATTTCCAAATAACATGGAGAAGCCTGTGCTGCGTACAGCCATAACATCACTATGATCACCAAAAATAGATAATGCATGTGTGGCTATTGTTCGGGCAGCAATATGAAAAACCGCAGGCGTTAATTCTCCTGCAATTTTATACATATTTGGAATCATTAATAGCAAACCTTGAGAAGAAGTAAAAGTAGAAGCTAATGCACCGCCTTGTAACGCACCATGAATAGCACCGGCAGCACCAGCTTCACTTTGCATTTCCATGATTCTAGGAATTTGACCAAATATATTTTTCATTCCTTTTGCACTCCATTCATCAGTCCATTCACTCATTGCTGAAGAAGGAGTAATAGGATAGATAGCACAAACTTCACTTGTTTTGTATGCAATATAAGCTGCTGCTTCATTGCCATCCATAATAGAGAGAGTTGAATTCTCTTTTGAAAGAACTTGCTTGGGTTGTGGGGTTGTCGATGTTTGCATTATAAAAATTATTATTGATGAAAGAAATAACGTCACGAAAGTACCTTGACAGTAAAATTAAAAAAATGACGTAAATCATTTGATTATATGAGCAATGTTAGATATAGAATAAAAATATTATTGCTAAAAGGTAAAATTATTTTTTGCAGTAAAATATTATTTAATGCATCGCAATCAATAATAAAGAAGAAATAAATTTACCATCTTCTTTTAGGAGCATTACTTTGCTGCTGTTCTGCTTTTTGTACAGTTAATTTTCGTCTTCCAAAAGTTACACCATTAAATAAGCCAATAACTTCATTAGCTTCCTCATTGTTGGGCATTTCAATAAAACCAAATCCACGACTTTTTTTTGTTAATTTATCATAGATTACTCTTGCAGTATCAACTTGTCCGTACAATTCAAACATTTCTTTCAAGTCTGTATCGTCCATATCATCCAATAATCCTGTTACAAAAAGCAGCATTCTTTCTCAGTTTAAAGTATAAATGTACGTCATTGAATCAAAATATATTTAAAAGATTGAAATAAAATTGCATACCTCTATTTACAACAAAAGCTTCATATAAATGAAGCTTTGCGGAGAGAGAGGGATTCGAACCCCCGGACCTGTAACAGTCAACGGTTTTCAAGACCGCCGCATTAGAC
>CAILAF010000008.1 GCA_903832075.1 uncultured Chitinophagaceae bacterium | reverse complement strand
TATTTATTAATAAAAACGGTCTATGTTAATATCTTGTGGATAACTATAAAATATTTTTTTATTACGAATAGAAAATAAAAAAAATAGAAAGAATAAGTTATACTTTTGTTCTTGAATGTTGCAATCAATAAAAGATATTAATCCAGAGAAAATAGTTTCTATCAAGGACTTTCAGGATGCATTGTACTTATTATTGAATGTAATAGAGAATCAACAACAGGAAATCGGGGAGTTGAAAAAAAACAATTCGGAGTTGATGGATATAATAAGCCGGCTTACCGGAGGTAATGCCCGCCCGGATCTTAAATCCTCAAAAAAGGAAAAAGGATTGGATATCTCAAGCCATGGGAAAGAAAAAGGCAATAAGGATAAAACGTATCAGGAAGATAATAAACGGGAAGAAGAACCATCTGTTGACCATGTGATAAAGATAGAAATGTCTGTATCTGATTTGCCTATAGATGCAGAATTCAAGGGTTATACAAAATATTATCAGCAGGATTTATCCATCCAACGCAACAATAAGCTATTTTTATTTGCCAATTATTATTCTGTTTCAGAGGGTAAAAGCTACAAGGCATCTTTGCCTACAGAAGAATGCGAAGGTCATTTTGGTGCAGGCGTAAGGAGCCTTGTAAATATTTTGCACCACTATGGCAATGTAACACAAAGTAAACTACTGGGGCTATTGGAAGGCTTTGGAATACAAATCAGCATAGGGAGTGTATCTAATATGTTGATGGCAGAGCATGATTGGTCAGTCAAAGAACAAAAAGATATTCTACAGGCTGGATTGGAATCTGGCGGTCCCAAACAAATGGATTGTACCGGCAATCGGGAAAACGGTATCAATAAAGTAACGCACATTATAACAGACCCTTCATTTAGCGTATTTTATACGCTTGACACTAAATCAAGGATAGATTGCTTTCGTGCTTTACAGGGCAATCCCGGCACAGAACTAAAGTTGCAATGGCACGAAGGGATGGAAATACTCTGGCAAACAGCCGGGGTCTCCAAACCGGATTGCACCAAAGTGATGAGCCTGCTTAAAGAAAACGAAGCGGAAGTATTAAGTATCAACGTATTGGAACAACTACTTAAAAATCAGGCATCTGATATTTACAAAAAGAATCGGATTGTACACATACTGTCTGAGGCAATGGCATTTAATTATTATAGACAACAACAGGATTACCGGCCACTGGAAATACTTTTAAGCGATGATGCGCCCGAATATAGTAAAATAGCTTTGTATCAAGCCTTATGCTGGATACATGATGCCAGATACTACAATAAATTACAGCCACAAATAGGAGTACTCAAAGATAAACTGGAAACATTTAAAACAGCATATTGGAATTTTTATCGGTTGTTACTGGATTATAAAAATCTTTCATATTCCCAACAGCAACAGCAAAAGGAAAAAATACAAAAGAGCTTTGATGAAATATTCGGGCAACCTACCTGCTATGGTGCTCTAGACTTATGTATTAAACGCACAAGAAATAATAAAGAAAAGTTATTAAAAGTATTAGACTTTCCTGCTATTCCGTTGCACAATAATGCAGCCGAACTGGCGGCCCGAAGAGTAGTGCGAAAGCGAGACATTTCATTACATACAATGACAAAAAAGGGAACCGAACTAAGGGATGCATTTTTATCTATCATCGAAACAACCCAAAAATTGGGCATCTCCGCATATCAATATATCAATGACCGAATTACAGGGGCATTCAAAATGACCCCCATTGCCCAACTAATACGCATCAGATACCCCCGTACTTTTTGAAGGGATACTAACAGGATTTTTAACTAATTGAATATCAATATTTTATAACTTCTGTCATCAAAAATATTTTACCTTTTTTACAGGTTGGATACTCGCAAAGACGGAGAGGAAAATGTACGAAATTAT
>CAILAF010000007.1 GCA_903832075.1 uncultured Chitinophagaceae bacterium | reverse complement strand
TTGGCGTTATAAAGGAAAACAATATTCTCAGTAAGTTGTATAAGAAACTTAACCGAAATATTTATAATGCTGCTGATAAGATTGTAGTAATTGGAGAGGATATGTGCGAACTCGTAAAAAAAAGTATGCGGATTATAAATGAGGATAAGTTAATAAAGATTCATAATTGGTCAGATAAGAACACAGTCAAGCCTGTTGTGTCAATAGATAATTTATTTATTAAGAAATATGGGTTGGAAGGAAAAAAAATTCTAATGTATTCGGGTAATATGGGCAGAACACATAATATTGAACCTATTTTGGAAGCTGCTAACGAACTAAGGGAAGATAGTGATGCAGTTTTTATTTTTATTGGAGGTGGCGCAAAGTTGCAAATGGTAAAGAATTTTATTAAAGAAAATGAATTAAAAAATATACTTCTATTACCTTATCAGCCCATTGATACAATTTCTCATACTTTGTCATCTGCGGCACTTGCTTTTGTTTGTTTGGAAAATCAATTTACCGGATTATCGGTACCAAGTAAAGCCTATGGGATCATGGCTGCTGGTAGGCCTATCATTGGTCTTCTTGATGAAAACTCTGAAATAGGATTAACGATTAAAAAATTTGATTGTGGTGTTGTTTGGAATACTAATTCAAAAAAAAGTTTGAGTTCTCTTTTAAAAGAATTGTTGGCAGATACAGAAAAGTTAGAAAGAATGGCACAGAATTCTTACAATGCATTTTTAGTTAATTACGACATCAGCATTTCGGCTAATAAATATAATTTAATGATTGCAGGTATTGTGAAAAAATAGCAATCTTTGGATTATAAACTTCATTTCAAAGGGTTAATTTAAAAGGGCTAAAGAAATGTGTCTTCATTCAAAAAGATTTATTTACTTTTGTTTTATCCCCCCGATATTTTTTGAAAGATTAAAATTTAGTTATGAGTAGCACTGCTTTAAACTATGGGGTTAAATTGCAAACGACAGAACTTCAGCCTTTATCATCTTATTCAATTCGTTCTTTACGACGATTTGTAAGTGGTAAAAAGAATTGTATTATTTTGAATCCGGGATATTTATCAAACGAACTTACTGAAGAGATTATTTTTCGAAGATTATTCAGTTTTGAAAAATGGGATAAATTTTATACTAATCAATCTTTAAAAGAAGTATTAAATGACCAGGATTCTATAGTTTTATTGGATCATACAGGTAGCAATGACTTCTCGACACAAGAATTAGAATTGATCAATCAATTAAAATTAAATGGGAGGAAAGTATACAGTATTGTGTCTTTTTATGAGCATATCACCGGCAGAATTCCTTTGGTAAATATTTCAAAGGGTTGGCTAATGAATAATGAACTATTCTTTGTAAATCCGCGTTTGAAATTCTTTTTTTTGAAAAGAACAATCGATATAATAATTACACTTTGCATTATTTTACCAGCTTTGGTTTTATCGATCATGGGAATGTTATTGATGAAATTAAGCTCAAAAGGTCCTGCTTTATTTACTCAAAAACGTGTTGGAAAAAACGGCAAGATTTTTACATTATACAAAATAAGGACAATGTTCTTTTCAGAAAATGGCCATCACAGTTATACTGTAAAAAATGATGAAAGGGTAACTCCTGTAGGAAAATTTTTGAGGATTACAAAAATAGATGAATTACCTCAGTTGATTAATTTAGTAAAAGGTGAAATGAGTTTAATTGGACCGAGACCCGAAAAAATAGATATTGTTGCTAAATTAGTTGAGGAGAATCCATATTATAATTTGAGGCATACTATAAAACCCGGAATTTCCGGTTGGGCGCAAGTGAATAATCCAACAGCAACACCCGATCAGAATTTAGAGAAATTAGAATATGATTTGTATTACTTAAAGAATATGTCTATTTTTTTAGATCTGCGTGTTTTATGGAGGACAGCTAAAGTTGTATTGACATTGAATAGCCTCTAATAAACTATTTATATTTTTCTTTTTGGATTAGTTATTATAAAAGCAAAATGTTTTTAATAATTATATGGAAATACGATATAATTAATCATTCGAACTAAAATATAATTAGGTAAACACATCCCTTCATTTCTTTTATTGACCCGATATTCGTATTCCGATGAAGTAGTGGTAAACAAATATCCAATCTACTACCAAAGCGTCCTATGTTTCTTTACTCCTTTGTAAATTCAAACTCAAATTATAAAATGAATGTATTAATTACCGGCGGCGCAGGTTTTATAGGCTCACATACTGCAGATGAACTTTTAAAGAGGGGGCATTATGTAAAAATATTGGATATTCTTAAAAAACCTGTTCACATGAATGGTTTTCCTGAATATCTTGATAAAAGTAAAATCGAATTTATTTATGGAGATGTAACTGATAAAGTGACAATGAAATATGCACTTATGGATGTTGATGTTGTATTTCATTTGGCTGCCTATCAAGATTATCTACCTGATTACTCTTCTTTCTCATATGTTAATGTATATAGTACATCTTTAATTTATGAAATAATCGAAGAGGAAAAGCTACCTGTAAAGAAAGTAATCGTTGCATCATCTCAGGCAGTGATGGGTGAAGGCAAATATCATAATGATCAAGGAGAAACTATTTTACCTTCTTTAAGAACAAATAGACAATTAAGTGAATCTAAATGGAATCATTTAGATCCTAAAACTGGATTACCATTGATAATGGATTTATCAAATGAAAGTGTAATCAATCCAATGAACCCATATGCCATGTCGAAATACCAGCAGGAGATGCTAGCTATTAATTTGGGAAATCGAATTGGAGTCCCATCTGTTGCTATGCGTTTTTCAATTGTTCAAGGTTCACGTCAAAGTTTTTACAATGCATATTCTGGTGCATGCCGTATTTTTTGTTTATCGTATTTCTTGGATAGACAACCTACAGCATATGAGGATGGTCATGCATTAAGAGATTATGTAAATGTTCATGATGTAGTGGATGCATTATTATTAGTAATGGAAAAAGATCAAGCAAATGGACAGGTTTATAATGTAGGGGGTGGTAAAGCATATACCGTATTGGATTTTGCTAAGATAGTTGCCGAGGTGTTTAATAAAGGACTTAAACCAAAAGTGCCAAATGAATATAGATTTGGTGATACCAGACATATTTTTTCGGATATTACCAAATTACAGAAGTTGGGGTGGACTCCCAAAAGGTCAATTTACGATAGTGTAATAGAATATAAGCAATACCTTGAAGAACAAACAAATATTGATGATATTTTAGATTATTCAGAAAAACACATGAAAAATTTAGGTGTTGTAAGGAGGGCTAAATCATGATAATTTCACAAACTCCATTACGAATTAGTTTTGTTGGCGGAGGTACAGACATGAATTCCTACTATCAACGATTACCCGGGATGGTCATAAGTACTGCCATTGATAAATATCTATTCGTTATTGTAAACGAACGATTTGATGATAAGATCTATATCAACTATATGGAGAAAGAAATAGTGAATGAAGTAGATGAAATAAAACACGAATTAGTTCGTGAAGCTATGAAAAAGGCTGGAATAAAGAAGGGAGTTGAAGTTACAATGATAGCTGATATCCCTTCAACTGGGTCTGGTCTAGGGTCTTCATCAACTT
Source organism: uncultured Chitinophagaceae bacterium (assembly GCA_903832075.1). Lineage (GTDB taxonomy): Bacteria > Bacteroidota > Bacteroidia > Chitinophagales > Chitinophagaceae > CAILAF01. The sequence goes on along the minus strand of CAILAF010000007.1, from coordinate 4,422 downwards.
TAACAGTTGGTTTGCTTAATGCTTTTTATCATTATCAAGGACAACAAGTAACTGCAGAAAAATTGGCAGAGGAGGCATGTGAGATTGAAATAGACATCTTGAAGAAGCCAATTGGCAAACAAGACCAATATATTGCAGCTTATGGTGGGTTGAATAAATTTATTTTTAATTTAGATGGTACTGTTACAACCAAATCATTAAACCTTTCTAGAGACAACAGAATTCGATTAGGTTCGAATCTTTTGTTGCACTTTACAAATATTACCAGAAAGGCAGATGTAATTTTATCGGAACAAAAAAATAATACAAATGACAATTTTGAATCCTTAAAAAGTCTTGCAGAATTGGTTCCGATTTTAGAAAATGAATTTTTAAGTGAGAATTGGGACGCATTAGGTTTAATGCTCAAGCAAAATTGGGAAATAAAGAAAAACCTGGCCTCTGGAATTACCATACCTGAAATTGACGAAATGGTAAAAGTGGCTTTGAATAATGGATCTATCGGTGTTAAAATTGCCGGTGCGGGGGGCGGTGGTTTTTTATTATCTTATGTACCACGAAAGGATCAAGATTATTTCAGAATAGCCATGCAGAAATACGTTGAGTTGCCATTTATGCTTGACCCATTCGGTTCTCGAATAATTTTTAACATGAGACGTTATAATTCAAAAGTATAATCATTATTAATTACTAAATAAATATGGAAAATTTTTTAGAAAGCTATAAAAAAGATTTGATTAATGCAATCGAATCACTTGACTGGAAAGTGCTAAAGGAAATTTCAAATCGGATTATCGATTTAAAGAATAACGGGCATACTGTATATCTGATTGGTAATGGTGGTTCTTCGGCAACACCCTCACACAGTGCAGGAGACTGGACAAAAGAATTGAAGATAAAAACGCTCTGTCTTACCGACAATACTCCTTCAGTCACAGCTTTTGCAAATGATACAGATTATTCAAATATTTTTAAAGGGCAACTTGAAACATTTCTTGTTGAAGGTGACATAGTAATAGGGTATAGTGGAAGTGGAAACTCGCCAAATGTTTTAAACGCTATAGAATATGCTAAGTCACAAGGGAATTTTACAATATGTATTTCAGGCAACTATAAAAATATGAAAGGTGGTAAGCTAGTAAAACTAGCTGATTTATCTTTGGTGGCCAATACTAGTTCTATGGAAAGAATTGAGGATTTACACCTTATAATAAATCACATCATCAAAGAATATATTAAAGATAGGATGAATTAAATTTTACTTACTTTTTCTAAATATTTTATCTACCTCCTTTGTTTTTAGGAAAAACCTATTTACTTACCGGCTGTTCTCAAGGTATTGGCAATCAAATTGCCCATGATCTTGCAAAAAAGGGAGCAAGGCTTATTCTTGTTTCAAGAAATGAAATTGATCTTGAAAATTTAAATAAGGTTCTTGCATATAGGGAAATCAAGCATTTTTTAATACCATTGGATGTTTCGAATTCCTTCATGGTTGAGCAAGCATTTGTTAAAATAACGAGTATTAGCCCTCATCTACATGGTATCATTAATTGTGCAGGTTCTTTTGGGGCTATTGGAAAACTTGAGGATGTTGCCCCTCCTGAATTTCTTAAAGGTATTATGGTAAATCTCTTAGGCTCATATAATATGTGTTATTATGGTATTAATTTATTAAAAAAAGCTACAAGAGGTAAAATAATTAATTTTTCAGGTGGTGGTGTTACAAGTAATTTTCCGAATTACAGTAGTTATTCATGTAGTAAAATTGCTCTTGTAAAATTTACCGAGAATTTAGCAGAAGAATATCCACAAATTGATAGTAATATTATTGCTCCGGGGTTTCTTAAAACTAAACTAGCTGAACAAACAATTAAAGTGGGTGAAAAAGCAGGGAGTTTTTATAATAAAACCAAAGACATGTTAATTCAGGGAGGTAATGATATAAGGTATCCAGTAGATTTGGTTTCTTTCTTGCTAAACGAAGAATCGGATGGGATAACTGGTAAATTAATAAGCGCTCCATGGGACGATTGGAAGAATAATGACTTTCAAAAACAATTAAAAGAGGATAAAGACTTTTGTTCTTTACGTAGAATTGATAATAAATATTTTCAAAAAATGAGCTCTAATTTATGAAAGCTTTTTTATTGGCGGCTGGACATGGCACCAGGTTAAGACCGCTAACAAACCAAATACCCAAATGCCTGGTTCCCGTTTGTGGCAAACCTATCATAGAGTATTGGTTTTCTTTATTTCGAAAGTACGGAATCACAGAGGTGTTAGTTAATCTAAACCATTTTCCGGATCAGGTAAAAAATTATATTTCAGAACATGTTAAGGATATCAAGGTTAAATTATCATATGAGGAAATGTTATTGGGTAGTTTGGGTACAATTATTCATAACAGATCTTTTGTAAAGGGCGAAAGTGATTTTTTTATTTTTTATGCCGACAACCTTACCAATTTAAATATTACTGACATGATGAAATTTCATCAATCTTCAGATAAGCCATTTACAATGGGTTTGTTTCGGTCAAATGATCCATACTCTTGCGGAATTGCAGAATTAAATGATAAAGGGACGGTTATAGAATTTGAAGAAAAACCTAAATTTCCAAAATCCAATCTTGCCAATGCTGGTATATATATTATGCAACAAGAATTGCTAAATACTTTGCTACTAAATCAACACACTTTACTTGATATTGGTTATGATCTTTTACCTAAACTTGTTAATAATATGAATGGATACGAGATTAAACAGTTTTTATTGGATATTGGAACTCATCCAAATCTTAAACTAGCAAATGAATTTGTTAACAAAAATCAAGAAATATTTTCACAGTAGAACTTGGAGTTGTAAAAATATTAATAACAAATATTAAAAATAATTTATGAATAATACAGGAGATTTGATTAGTATTATTGTTCCAGTTTATAAAGTTGAAAAATACATAAGTCGTTGCATTGAAAGTATTCTTTCTCAATCTTATAGAAATTATGAGATCATACTTGTAGATGATGCATCACCTGACAATTGCCCACAGATTTGTGATGATTACGCAAATAAATATGATAATATTTTTGTTATTCATTTGAAAAATTCGGGGGTAGGGGTGTCCGATGCAAGGAATGCTGGTATAGCTATGGCAAAAGGCAAATACATTACGTTTATTGATAGTGATGATTATGCTCATGAATTTCTTCTAGAGGTATTGAAAAACGCCATTGAAAAAAGTAATGTTTTAATGTCAATGTGTTCTTATAAACGTGTTGATGATTCAAAAGTTGAGATGGAAATAATTGATAATGAAAATGATGTAAGAATAATTAGTGATCTGGAAGCTTTGGATTTGCTTATATCTGACCAGACTAATGCTGCTGTTTGGGGTAAATTATATAATAAAGAATTATTTGATAATCTATATTTTCCTGTTGGAAGGCATAATGAGGATATGTTTGTTATTCCCCAAATTTTTAAGAAAGCCCAAAAAATAGCTATTGTACCTCAGAAATTATATTTCTATTATCAACAAAATGAAAGCCTGTGTCGGTCAGAGTTTAACTATAATATGCTTGATATGCTTGAAGCAATTTCTTTTTGGAGAGAACAAGCAAAATTATATTACCCGGAATTATTCGAAAAGGCTACTATTCATTATTTTTCAACAGTCATTGATAAGTGTCAAAATTTAGTAAAAAAGAACGATGAATATGGTGTATTGAAGTATAAAGCTTTTAAAGAAGATATACTCAATAATTATCATTACATAATTCATTCAAAGTACACTACAAAAAATAATAAGATTAAAATGATGCTTTTTAAATATGGATTATTTCGTTTATTTTTTCGAACATATAAATGAAATATGTTTAATTGAACCATCTAAATTGAATAAAAAAATTTGGATTATTTAACTACTATTCTATTTTAGGAATTGATCTGTTAATGGGTATAAATTTGAAAATTTAAAGAAGCAAAAGAATAAGAATTCAATAATTAGATTTATTTACAAAGCTTTAAAAAATTATTAGTAATAGAGTTATCGGCTCATTACAAATGATGCTAATAAATACTGATGGACTATTTAGTAGTCGTTAAAATAATATAAACAAAGTGATTCTTCTAAAATTCGAATTATTTCGATTAGTAATTTGTTTTATAGAATTAGTCAAAATGAAGTGACTGAATTTGTTTAGTAAGTATTTAAATTTTATAATTTACGGAAGCGGCATCAACTGCCTGTGTATAAAAGATTCAAACAGATGTTTCTGCATTCAGATTTGATTTTTTGGAAAGTGAGTATTAAAAAATTAGACTATGTTAGTGAAATCAATTATTAAAAGACTCTTATTAAAACATAAAAAAAATATTATTACTGATAGCCAATCTGATGTTAATTATAGTGTAATAAATA
>CAILAF010000006.1 GCA_903832075.1 uncultured Chitinophagaceae bacterium | reverse complement strand
CCGAATCCTATTCTCATATTATTACACGAATTTTAACGAATTTCACGAATTAAATTGATAATGTAAAAATCGGAAACTATTTTATTACAAAACATTCAGGTGAATTACATAAATTGTTTGAGTAATTCGTCCTTTTAAATTAGTACAATTTGTATAATAATATGAGAATATAAACAGTAATTTGATGCAATGAATAACCTCTGATTAAGACGATTTATTTTCACTTACATTTTTGATCTTGATTCAACTCATTTACTTTTCTTTCGCTAAAACATTGTCTTATTCCACCTTTTGTCTTGATACATCATTTTATTATGATTTTATTATGTTCTTTTCTCTTGAAAGAAAAGAACCAAAAGTTCAAGGATACAGAAAAACAGCTAAAAATTGATTGCATTCGCTAAAATGAAAGAGTCTAAAGCCAAACGATTGTATCAATGAATTATCGAAGCTGTGTTAAATGGTTTTGAATAAAGCTAAACAGCTTTCATTTTCAACGCTTATTCCATCAATTTTCTTAACGCTGTTTTTCTGATGCCGGATTGAACTAATAAAAATAAATGCACAATAGAAATACAAGTGCTGAATTCACAGTAGCACAGAAGCTGAGTAGCGCTGAAAGAACGAATGTGTTGTATATCATTCGTTCTTTATTTTTTCCTCCACCTTTTGCCTGCTAGACTGAACAGTCGTTCGGGCGGGTATCAAGACAAAGAAAGTAAGATAAAAAAGTTAATCATCAGATGCCGAATCCCGATAAATATCGGGACGCATGACACGGAAGTTGTATCATGACAAAAATGGAATAACCCTGTTGGTGAAAATACCAACAGAGGCAAAGATTGGTCTTTAGAAAGATATTTGGTTTTCACTAAAGACTAAAGACCAAAACCTAAATACCAAAGACCATTGTTAAAACTTTCTCGCCCCCTTATCCAAATCAAATGAAATACCTAATCGCAATGTATTAGATAATGGATTTCTGGTTACACCATTGCCTGATGGAACGAGATAAGAGAAATTAATATTCGCCACTTCATATTTAAAACCAACACCTGCAGATAAAAATTGCCTGTCGCCCTGCGATTTATCTTCATAAAAATATCCTACTCTTATAAAGAATTGATCATTGTATGTATATTCTGCACCTAAAGAAAATGTAACTGTATTAAAAGCTCCTGCGCCAAATGATTTAAACCAACTGGAAATAACACTACTGTTTCTGTAACTAGCCAACGCAGCTGAATCGGTAGAGGTAATGCCTGTTGCAACAGGTGGAGCCGGCACCAATAATTTATTAATGTCTAATCCAAAAGTAATTTTGTTACTCGAATTCATTACACTCGTATGCGTAATTCCTAATCCTAAATTTGCTGGAATATAATCTTTGTCCTGCGCATCATTGGTATAACTGATCTTAGTACCCAAATTAGATAAAGCAATACCCCATGCCCAACCTTCTCCATTATCATTAGCAGCATGATATAATGAAACATCTCCTGCAATAGCATTACCGGCTTTGTAAGTAACCCCATTAACTGTACCTGATGCTAAATTGGAATTAATATAACGACCTGTAATACCCAATGCCAAATTATCGGAAAGTTTTAATGAATAACCAAGATCAAAAGAAAATTCTCTGGGATTATATGTATTTAAAGGATTGCCCGCAAAATCGGTAAACTGAATATTACCTAAACTAAAATATCTGATAGAAGCGGAAATAGCATTGCCATTTTCTGTTCTATGATAGCCGGCTAAACTTGCTAAATAAACATCATTCAATCCCAAATCTTTTAACCAAGGAGTATAGGTAACTCCAATGGCATCATTGGCTTTAGCAAATGGTGTTTTTGCTAAATTCCAAAAAGATGAATTGGCATCAGGAGAAGTAGCAATACCTAAATCGCCCATACCACCTGCTCTTGCATCAGGTGAGATGCGCAAAAAAGGAACGGCAGTAGTTGTTACATTAACAGAACCTGTTTGTGCTTTGGGTTGGATGGAACATAACATTAATAACACAACAAATGAATAACCAATCGTTTGTTTTTTCATGACTTCATTTTTAAAAAAGAATAAGCTTTACCAAAAAGAACACTTATGTTAGTTAACGTAGAAATATGCCATTCAAATTGTTTAGTAAAGAAGTAATTTTTGTGAGGCCGTTGCTGAGCCATCATTTGAGGATACAATAATACGATAAATATACAAATCATTCGATAATTTTTCTCCATATTGGCTCTTTCCATCCCAATTAATAGAACAACTTCTGCTGCCTGCATCAAAAAAAGTATTTTTTATTTCTCTTACTAATTGTCCACTCATGCTATATATATCAATCACTACATTTAAATTTCCATTGGGTTGATTATGCTCAAAAGAAAAAGTTGTTTTGGAATGAAATGGATTGGGATAATTAATCAGATTTTTTATTTGCAAGCTTGCCCTTTTCTTAACAACAAATTGAATGATTGCTTCATTAGAATTATCGGCAACATCCCAGGCTTTAATGGTAATGGAATGTAAGCCTTCGCTCATGGTTGGTAATTGATATTGCACTGTTCCCTGCTGATAACTATCCAAAATTGCTTGATAATAATTATTCAATACAATGATGCTTTGTTCATTGCCATCAATGGTGGCAGTAATATCATGACCGATACCTGTACCAACTGTATTGATGCCGGATGAATCATACAACTTTACCAACAACAAAGGATTCTCATCTGTTAATCCACCGCTTACAAAATTGGTATCATTAATATAAGGTTTGATGGTTGGTCCGGTTTTATCAGCATAAAAATTATTTCCGCCATTAGTAGAAAAATTGCCGAAAATTCCATTCGCATCTTGCACACCATTATCAGCATATAAACTGATCCTTCCATTGCCCGATTGATAATTAATATCTTTCGGCATCACAAAACTAAAATTGAAAGTTCCGTTTTGAATGGTTGCTTTTCCTTTGTATAAAATATTTGTTTGCTGGCTGAATGTTGTAACCGGACTTGTTGGATCATTTCCCAATGTACTAATTTGTTGAGGCCTATCAAACACAGTCGGGTAAAGCGTTCCATTGAAATTAGAAATTGCATTTCCTATACCATCAACAACTTTTCCTGCAAAAGAATATTTATTTAAAGCCTGTAATGTATCGTTTGATGATATTGTTTGATTATTGATAGATGTTATTTGTAAACGCAATTTTGGAAATGCCAATTGAATGGAAGGATCACCTAACAAAGTAAATTTTCTGTTATTGATTATATCGCTTGAATTTTGATACGTATTATTTTTTGATTGCTTTACTACATCACCCAATGCTAAATAATTTCCATTGACATCGGGCTTGAATAATGATTGCACATAATTATCATTCATCACCAAATTACTTGATGCAAAAACATCTCGTGTGGTTGTCATTAATGCAATAGCACCGGTAGAATCTCCATATAATAAACTTCCGCCTAAAGAGTTTTTTGTTGGATCATCATAAGGTGCAAAATCGCAAGTGGCCGTAATAAACAAAGGCAATTTATTCGGATTATTTAATTTTTGTAATTCTGTTTGTCCGAAAATAGCATTGTTCGATAATTGCTGATAACCACCATGTCCATTGTAATTAAATAAAAATGCACCATTGTTTAATTGATTAACAATGGCATTATTTACATCGGGAAAACGATTACCACCTGTACCACTTACCAATGGAAATGCATCCACATAAATTTTTGTTGAATTCAATAATTTGTTGGTTGAATTAATATCAGAAGAAATTTTTTCTGCATCATTTAAATGCAAATCATTATCACCATTATCGGCAACAAAAATATTTTGATTGCGCCATGCGCCTAAACTTTGTACGTTATGATAACGAATGATTTTATCAACCATCGTTGTTGCATCAGTTAAATTTCTTGCAGGCAATCTGCCAACACCAATATCCAATGATGGTGGTGCGGTAATATTATTGATATCATCATTATCATTCAAGAATCCAAAAAAATCGTCTGAAACATAGGACAACAAAGGATCTAAAGAGTTTACACTTTCATAACAAGGAACTAAATTAGTATTGTTTGCAATTCGGTTTTTATAATCGAATGAAGCGGCACCAAACAATACAATATATTTTGGTTGTTGTGTTGTATTGCCTGCGGCTTTATCAAAATACATTTTTATAAAATCTCTGACAGCAGAAATATCCGAAGAGCCGCTTGCAAACTCATTATAAATCTGATCGGTTGTAACAACAACAGTTGTATAACCATATTGTTGTTGATGAAAATTTGCCAGCCTTTGCGCTTGCGATAAAAAAATACTTGGTGTAATAATTATATCATTTGCAAATGATGAATGATGTAAATTTTGATTGGCAATTTTTCCAACAACAACCGGTGTTAAAAACCCGGTATTATTAAATGCAACATACTCTCTTAATCGTGATGCATCATTAATAAAATTTGTTTGTGATGATGAATAATTGGTAATTAATTGTTGCGGTTGCAAAGGATTGGTAATATCCCAAACAACAGTTGATGAGGTTGTATTACTAATAAAGAATTGTGCAATATTATTATTGGCAACACTTGACCAATCGCGAAACAATAATTGATTTTGATTATTCATGGAAAGATTTTTTCTTCCATGCAGTTCAAAAAAATCTAACCAACCTTGTGCCCCGTTTACACCGGGAGTAAAATTAAAATTGACAGATAAACTAGTTGATGAAGGAACAAAATTATTTTGTTGTGTTGATGCTGTTGCATACACATCCAAAAAATAACCACTCACCGAATTGATATTTACATTTTGAATGGATTGATTATTTACTTGCACCAAAAAATTACTATTCGCCGCAACACTGCGCCCGGCAAGGCTTGTAACCAATGTAACAGATGAATTATTGATTAATCCGGTAAAGTCAACCGTAAAATTTCTGTTTAAAACATTTCCATTAACAGTACTGAATTCTTCACCATACCAAACTTTACCGCTGTTTAATAAATTCACTAAATCATTTTCATAAAAATATCTTTCGTTGAATGAATTGACAGTAATATTTGGATTAGAAATAACAGGTGTTGTTTGAATTCTTTTTCCTGTTCCGCCAATATTGATAAAATAATAATTTGAATCGCTATACAAATTTTTTTGATGAATAAATTTTTGATTCAAACTATCTTTCAACCATTGATTCGGCCCTTTTGCATAAAACAAAAAGTAATCAGCATTATTAAAAATACCATCGCCACCATCAAACATTTGAATGGCGTTTTCAAAAAGATCATCTTGTCTTGCAATTGCATTATTTTCATCCAACATTGCTCCACCATTTCCAAATAATCGAATACTTGTAGAAGAAAGATTAATTGTATTGATTCCTAATGCATTTAAAAAGTTCACATCAATTTTATAAACCCCTTCCTGCTTAACAGCAATTTTATACCAACTACCCGATGACAATACCGAATTAGTTGCATAAATACGTTGTGCTATTATTTCGGAATTTATACAAAGCAGTATTCCAATAAACCAAAAAAGTCTTTTAAGATTCAGCATTAAAATATTTCTACTATGACGGAAACTAAATTGTTTCGGGCAACGTTATTACATTCATTGCCATATTTATTAAATGATGCTTAAAATTAGGCTTTTACTAACATTAATTAGGGATATTCAAGCATGGTGATTTATTAAAAATCTGCTATATTCGCATAGCAGAAAAAAGTCTACCCTAAATTATTTACTGTTTAAAATTAAAATTACAACTTATGCAATTGCGAAAAGGTGTAAGACATGGTATATTGTTTTTAGCTGTTGTATCAGCAATGGGATCTTGTACGTTTATGAAAAAGAAACCTCAACAGGATTCTGCTACTGGTTTAAATTATAATGATAAAGACACAAAAAACAATTACAATTTTAATGTGGCTAAACCATCAGCAAGTATGACTCCTCCGGGAACAGTATTTATTCAGGGTGGTACATTTAGTATGGGTTCAACACAAGAAGATGTGATGAGAGACTGGAATAATGCTTTAAGAAGAGTTACTGTAAATTCTTTCTTTATAGACAAAACAGAAGTTTCAAATGTGAATTACAGAATGTATTTATTTTGGGTAGAACATGTTTTTGATGCCGAAGAAAATAGAGATATTGTGGATGGTGAAAAACCCGATACATTAGTTTGGAGAAGTGAATTATCCTATAATGAGCCTTATGTAGAATATTATTTCCGTCATCCATCATTTAATTATTATCCGGTAGTTGGTGTTTCCTGGAATCAGGCAGATAATTATTGTAAATGGAGATCTGATCGCGTAAATGAACATAAGTTGATGCAAAAAAATCAACAGTACATTGATCCTAAAAGTGTTTTAGATGTAGTAAAAACAGGCAGCAAAGGTGATTCCACTCAAATTTTTAGTACGAAAGCATATTTGTTAGGTGTTTATGAACATAAAGGAAAGTTTGCTTCATCAAAAGCCAATCCTTTAAAAACACCGGATGGAAAATCTCGTACCACAGTGAAAATTGAGGATGGAATTATTTTTCCTGACTACCGATTACCAACCGAAGCAGAATGGGAATATGCTGCACTTGCTTTGCAAAACCCTTTACCAAAAAGAGGAAAAAAACGTGGTGAAGAAGT
>CAILAF010000005.1 GCA_903832075.1 uncultured Chitinophagaceae bacterium | reverse complement strand
TTTTCATATTATAATTTAAAGCTACTTTTAACTAATATAGTTTCCAAAAACTTTATAAATTAATAATGAACAAGCCAAATCAATTTTTTCTTTTTACAGCATAAAATCGAATGATACCGCCTCTTTTATTAAATGCAGCAATTGATTCTAATAAAATGGCAATGGGAAAAATGAGTATGATGCAAAAGATTAATTGAAAAGATTTTTTTTCTTTTAAATCAATGATTAATGATTTTCTATATCCAAAAAAAGAAAATAAAGTTTGTATCATTCCAATAATTCCTAAATGCCAAGAAAAAAATTCTTGTTTGATGATTTTACATCCAGCATGTTCAATTATTTTCTTTAATTGATTTCTTGAAAAATGAGAAAGATGTCTCGGCACATCCAAATGCAACCAATCTTTACCTGCCCATTTTGATTGCCAACTTTTAAAATTAGGAACTTCAATCAATAATAATCCTTCATTTTTTAAATTATCGGCAACTAAATTCTTTAATAGATTATTTGGATCGGTTAAATGTTCCAACACATGAAAACAAGTAATCACGATAAATGCATCATCAAATATTTTTCCTTTAAAATAGTTATCAGTATTGATTGTCAATTCAAATTTTTCTTTGGCATAATTCGCTCTTGGCAAAGAAGTTTCAACACCTTTTACTTCAAATCCTTCTTCTTTTGCAAAATGAAGAAACAATCCTTTACCACTGCCAAAATCTAACAATGATTGATTTTGTTTGGAAATAAGTTTTTGTATTTTATGAATGACTTTGCGATATTCAAATTTTTGTAAGCGAAAGAAAATTGTTTTTTGCGTATCACGAACGATATAATCTTTGTCATCATAATATTCAGCAATATTTATTTCAGTATCAAAAAATGTATAAACGTTTCTGCAATTGGCGCATTTTCGAATTTGATAATCAGAATGGTCACCTATTGTAAATAAAATATGATGCAAAACATTTGTTTGTTCATGACATATCGGGCATTCTGTTTGTTTCATTGTAAGGTTGATTGTTTAACAATCGCTTCAAAAATATTATAAATTCGCATCTTGTTTATATCAATCTTATTCTAATTTATATAAGCATAAATTAAGAAAAGCGAATGTATTCTTTATCTTAGATAAAAATAACTGATTACATCCGGTGAACGCATTATATAAAATGAAAAAAAAATTCATAGATAATCCTTGGTTTTTATTTTTGCCTTTTCTTTTTTTATACATTATCGTTGTATGCTTGATGCATAAAAATATTTTGGAAGGAGATGAAGGTAGGTATTATGAATATGCACAAAATTTATTGCATGGTTTTTATTCACCCAAAGGAACTTTGAATTTATGGAATGGCCCGGGATATCCAATTATATTAATGCCATTGGTTGCATTGCATTTGCCAATGATTTGCATAACTATTTTAAATGCGATATTTCAATATTTGTCTGTTGTTGTTTTATTTAAAACATTGTTGTTTTTTGTTTCAAAGAAAAAAGCAATTGTTTTCAGTTTGTTTTGGGCTTGCTATTACATTGTATTTAAAGAAATGGCAAGAATAAATACAGAATCATTCACCATTTTATTAATTGTTTTATTTCAATATTCCATTGTTATATTTTTTGCGGATCAACAAAAAAATAAAAAATATGTATGGATTACTGGATTGATTTTTGGTTTTTTGATTCTTACCAAAGTCATGTTTGCGTATGTTTTATATGGAGTAATTCCAATTGCATTGATAGCAGGTTTTATTTTTCATAAAGCATGGATGAAAAAAATAACAGTCATTATGTTTATTGCATTTTGTTGCACATTACCTTATTTATTTTATACGTATCATTTGACCGGAAAGCCTTTGTACTGGGCTAATACAGGCGGAGCCTCATTGTATTGGGCAAGTACACCTTATGAAGGAGAGTTTGGCGATTGGAACAATGAAACTTTTACTACTTATTGTGGATGGGATAGTTTAATTCCGTGCAATGCAAGTTTTTTTGCAAAGAATCATGAGGAGGATTTTAAAAATTTTCGGAAGTTGAATGTCATTGAACAAGATGATGCTTTCAAGAAAAAAGGAATTGAAAATATTAAACTACATCCGGCAAAATACTTTAAAAATTGTGTTGCTAATTTTGGCAGAATGATATTTGGTGTGCCGCAGTCTTTTTATTTTCAACGATTTCAAACATTGATGCGTATTCCGCCAAATGCAATTGTGTTTACTTTTTTATTGTTTAGTTTTATCGCTACTATTATTTTTTTCAAAAGAATTCAGTTCAGTATTCTTTTTTTAGTGATGATGATGATGATCTATCTTGCCGGAACTGTATTGATATGTGCAGAGCAAAGACAATTTTATGTAATTGTTCCAATCATTTTATTATGGACTGCTTATTTGATTCAGCATATCGTTCAGGTAAAAATATCATTCAATAAAAAGTAATTTGCTTTAATGAAGAAGGCAATTGATTTTAAAAATATTAATAAAGTCTGTTTGTATTTACCGAATGGAATTGGCGATGTGATTTGTGCTACACCATTCATTTATGCTTTGCGAGAACATAAACCCAGCTTGAATTTAACGGTTATTGTAAAAAATGATTTGATAGCCAAATTGTTTGGCGGAAAAACATATGT
>CAILAF010000004.1 GCA_903832075.1 uncultured Chitinophagaceae bacterium | reverse complement strand
ACTACTTTATCATTTCTATTTTTTTTTATAAAGTATGAAATTAAAAGGCGCTATTTATTAGGTAAGAATAAATTTTTTTCCAGCCCGGATCCAAATGCTAAATATGTTTATATGCCATTGCATGTAATTCCCGAATCTTCAACGTTTGTCTTAGCTCCATACTATATAAATGAGTTATTTATAATAGAACAGGTATCAAAATCATTACCTTCTGAATGGGTACTTTATGTTAAAGAACATCAAGCTATGGTTGGCGAAAGAAGATTAGATTTTTATAAAAAAGTTAATAGCTTACCCAATGTAAAGATGGTATCTGCAAATCATTATTTTGATCCCAAACCATGGATATTAAATTCAATAGGTGTGATAACAGTTACTGGAACTTCTGCATATGAAGCTGCTCTCTTCGGTAAGAAGTCAATTGTATTTGGTGATGCTCCCTTTAATGTAATTGAAGGAATAATTCGTGTAAATAATTTTGAAGAACTCCCTAGTTTAATTGCATCATTTGGTGAGATTAATAATATTCATTCAGCAGCTGCTTATATAGCAGCTGTTAAAGAGATGGGAGTAGAAGTTAACATAAATTATTTGATGAATGAAGGAGAAAAAATTTTAAGTGGACATAAGGAACTTACTGAAAATTATCAAAGTGAAATCAGAAATCTTAAGCTCTTTTTTGAAAAATCACTGGAAAGTATGGGATTTGTAAATGATTAGTAGTAATTAAAACAATGCAAATAATAGCGTATTACTTGCCGCAATATCATCCAATTAAAGAAAATAATGAATGGTGGGGAGAAGGGTTTACCGAATGGACAAATGTTGGTAAGGCTAAACCTTTATTTTCCTCACATTATCAACCAAGAGTTCCTGCAGATTTAGGTTATTATGATTTAAGAATACCTGAAATTCGAGAAAAACAAGCTGCTTTAGCATTGGAAGCAGGTATAACCGGATTTTGTTACTGGCATTACTGGTTCGGGGCAGGCAAAAGACTTCTTGACCTTCCGTTTAATGAAGTTTTAAATTCAGGAAAGCCTGATTTCCCTTTTTGTCTTGGTTGGGCAAATGAATCATGGAAAGCTAAAACATGGAATTCAAAAGACGTTTCGAAAGACAAATTACTTATTGAACAAAAATATCCGGGTAGAGAAGATATAATAAATCATTTTCATGCTATTCTGCCTGCCTTAAAGGATAATAGATATATGAAAATAGAAGGGAAGCCTATTTTTGTAATTTATCGCCCATTGGCGATGCCAAATGCTAAAGAATTTATTGAAATTTGGAATAATTTGGCAGTAGAAAACAATGTTTCAAACGGTTTCTTCTTTATTGGACATACAGTAAATATTAAAGAGAAAGATAAAATTCTGTATTTGGGTTTTAATGCTATTAATATTGTAAGAATTGGCGAACATAGATTCAATATAGATGTAATTAAGCGCATTCCATGGAAGCTTATAAAATTCAAATTCCTGAAATTCCCATTAGTTCTCCGATATTCATTTATTTCAAAGTATTTTATTCAGGAAATAGATAAAAGCGAAGAAATATTTCCTTCTTTAATTCCAAATTGGGATCATACCCCACGTAGCGGAAACTCCGGAGTTATTTTCCATAAATCTTCACCGGAATTATTTAAAAAGCATGTGATAAAGGCATTGAATATAATAAAGTTTAAGTCTCAGGAACGTCAAATACTTTTTGTCAAATCATGGAATGAATGGGGTGAAGGCAACCATATGGAGCCGGATTTAAAATATGGTAATAAATATTTACTTGCAATAAAAAATGCGATAGTAAATTTTCGTAATTTGTGAAATAACATACATTAATACTTATTTAAAACATTTTTTATACTAAAAAAATAATATAACATGGCTACCAATTGGAATATAGCACAAAAAAATGAGATTGATTTTTGGGAAAATATTTATTTAAGGGAGAATAAAGATATAGGATCTTATATGCCAATAACCGAGGAGGTTGCCATCTCTTTTTCAACCAAGACCTTACAAAGGTTTAAAATAGATATTGAAGCTTTGAAAGGGAAGTCTATTGCGGATATAGGATGCGGACCATATGGAACTATACTTGGATTAAGTATTCTTTTGCCTGATGCTATTTTATTTGGAGTTGATCCGTTAATTGAAACTTTTAAAAAATTTCCTCATTTTTCAAATTTTAAAAGCAACGTAAACTTAATTACTTCAAAAGGAGAGCATATTCCTATTGAATCTGATAAAATAGATTATGTTATTTCAACTAATGTTTGGGATCATGTTGAAAAGCCTGTTCTCTTTTTGCAAGAATGTAAAAGAATCTCCCGGAATAAAAGAATTTTTTTAAGTTTTCATGTGGTAAATCGATTTATCGGACTTTTTAAATTTGTATTACCCTACTTAGATAAAAATCACCCGCATCATTTTACAAAAAGGTCTGCTTTAAAAATATTAAGATCAGAATTTAAAAATGTTGAGGTAAAAAGAATAGTTAAAATGATTGAGGATCAATCAGAATTTACTTTTTTAAATATTTTTAAGCAAAAGGACAGAATTCGAGGATTGAAAAGATGGATAAGTACTTTTACACATTATTCTCTATATGTAGAATGTGAAGGATAATAGAAAATCAATTTTGTTTCAAATCTGATGTATGATTGTTAAAATATAAATAGTGTTAGTTTTAGATAATTTGATTTTTTCTTTGCAAAAAAGTGGAGGGATTTCTGTTTATTGGACTGAATT
>CAILAF010000003.1 GCA_903832075.1 uncultured Chitinophagaceae bacterium | reverse complement strand
ATATTTGATAAAAAATATAATGAATTAGAAAGATTTGAACCCGATGGATCTAAACCACCAAATGGATTTTTTTATTTTCCAGATGAATTAGATACATATATATATCAATATTTTA
The DNA here is from genome assembly GCA_903832075.1 of uncultured Chitinophagaceae bacterium. Lineage (GTDB taxonomy): Bacteria > Bacteroidota > Bacteroidia > Chitinophagales > Chitinophagaceae > CAILAF01. The sequence goes on along the minus strand of CAILAF010000003.1, from coordinate 5,122 downwards.
CTAAATTATCTAAACAATATGGAATAAAAAATGATATTGCGATTAAGGGTGATAAAATTACTTTTCCGGTTGAAACAAAAATAACAGCCCAGGATAAATTGTATAAAATTATTGAAACAGTAAATGACTAAAATAATTCACTATAGAAATAAATGTATTGGTTGTGGAATTTGTTTTGAAATGCAGCCCGAATTATGGCGAATGTCTAAAAAAGATGGTAAAGCTACCTTGCTAAAAGCAAATGCAAAAAAAGATGTATTTGTATTGGCTGTTAATAATATCAATGCGCAAAAAACATTGGAAGTTAAAAATGCTTGTCCCGTAAAAATTATTAAAGTAGTATGAATGAACGAATCATTCAGTTTATAAAAAAACAAACTTGTGCAACTGTATCTTGTGTGGATGAACATGGCAATTCATATTGCTTTAATTGTTTTTATGCATTTAATAGTGAGGATGGATTACTTTATTTTAAATCATCCGACGATACACATCATTCCCAATTGATGAAAATGAATTCTCAAGTGTCTGGTAGCATCTTACCGGATAAACTTAATAAATTAGTTGTAAAAGGAATTCAGTTTACAGGTAAAATTATTCAAGCAACAAATCTATTAGCAGAACATGCTTCGGTAAATTATTATAAGCAACATCCTATTGGATTATCTGTGCCCGGTGATATTTGGACAATAGAAATGAATTGGATTAAAATGACTGATACTTCAATAGGGTTTGGAAAAAAAATTATTTGGGGAAGAGAATAATTTTTTGTTTTATAAAAAGCTGTTTAATCCTATCATAATCTTGCAAAACCGCTCATCATATCATTTTCAATATGTTCATATACTGAATTTAATTGAATGACATAAGTCATGAATTGGGATTTGCACATTATTTACATTAGTCTTCAAGTTGTAACCCTCATCAAAGCTTTTTTTGTTCATTAAATTTTTTCGGTAGCTGATACTGATATACCAATCTTAATTTTTATTTTTTATGAAAATGAATAACCCTTTTGGATTTAGACGAGCAGAATATCATGTAATAAATTCTTCAAATTTTTCTGAAGAAGAAATTTTGAGTAAAGATGAACTCAACATATTTGAAACTTTCGATACAGTGTATCGTTCTCTTTGTGCAACATTATACAATTTTGCAACTTTATCAGGACACCCCGGTGGTTCTATTTCTTCGGGAAGATTTGTATCGGCACTTTTATACAATGCAATGAATTATGATGTAGCAATTCATGATAGAATTGATGCTGATGTTCTTTCTTATTCTGCAGGTCATAAAGCGCTTGGATTGTATGCGCATTGGGCTTTGCGAAATGAAATTATTAGAATTGGCGCACCGGAATGTTTATCAAAAGATATTAATCAGCAACTTCGATTGGAAGATTTACTTGGTTTTAGAAGAAATCCTGTTACAAATACTCCGCTGTTTAAAAAATTTAATTCAAAAGCATTGGATGGTCATCCAACTCCTGCAACGCCATTTATAAAACTTTCAACAGGAGCATCCGGTGTTGGCGTTGCTTCAACAATAGGACTTGCTTATGCTGCTGCTGATTATTTTGGTGAGAATGCACCCATCATTCACATGGTAGAAGGTGAAGGAGGATTAACCCCAGGAAGAGTTAGCGAAGCTATGGCTTCTGCTGGTACAGCATCTTTAAAAAATCTTGTGATGCATATTGATTGGAATAATGCATCTATTGATTCTAATAATGTTTGCAGAGAAGATGGAAAACCTGGTGAATATGTTCAATGGAATCCTGTTGAACTTGCATATTTCCATGATTGGAATGTAATTTTTGTTGAAGATGGAAAAGATTTTCAAAGCATCATTGCTGCGCAAAGAAAAGCTGCAACTATAAAAAACAATCAGCCAACTGCAATAGTTTATAAAACTATTAAAGGATGGAATTATGGAATAGAAGGAAAAAATTCACATGGTGCCGGACATAACCTTTGCAGTGCCGGTTATTATAATGCATTAAAACCATTATTAGATCTTACAGGAAAAAGCATGGAACTATGTAATGGTGTTCAAGAATGTGGTGGTGGAAAAAATTTGGCAATAGTTGAAGAATGTTTCTGGGATGCATTATTAATAATCAGAGATTTTTTTGAATCGAATAGAAATATTACAAATGCACTTGCGCAACGTTTAATTACATCACATCATCGTTTAGATAAATTGAATAGAAAGAAACGAGACAATGCTCCTGATGTTTCAAAAATTTATTTCGAAGCATCAAACAATAATCAAATTCCTGCCTCATTACAATTAGCAAATAATACTTCAACAACATTGCGTGGTGAACTTGGAAAAGTTCTTCAACACTATAATAAATTAAGTAACGGTGCAATATTAACTTCTGCTGCCGACTTACTTGGCTCAACAAGTGTTAATGCCATCAGTAAAGATTTTGCAGATGGATTTTTTAATGCAAATACAAATCCATTAGCAAGGACATTATCTGTTGGTGGAATTTGCGAAGATGCAATGAGTGGTGTAGCTTCGGGTCTTTCTGCATTTGGTCAACACATTGGTGTTTGTTCATCTTATGGCGCATTCATGGCACCATTGGGACATATTTCAGCACGACTTCATGCCATTGGAGAACAATCAAAAAAAGCATTATCTGACAAAAAATATAATCCATTTTTTTTGGTATGTGCACATACGGGAATTAAAACAGGTGAAGATGGTCCAACACATGCCGATCCTCAACCATTGCAATTGATTCAGGAAAATTTTCCTGATGGTACAATGATCTCATTGACACCTTGGGATCCACAGGATATTTGGTATTTAGTTACAGCAGCATTAAGTAAACGGCCTGCAGTTATTTGTCCGTTTGTTACAAGACCAAATGAAAAAATAGTTGATAGAAAAGCTTTAGGACTTGCACCTGCATCTGATTCTGCGCAAGGTGTTTATTTACTTCGTAAACCTTCAACAAAAAATCCGCATGGAACAATTGTTTTACAAGGAAGTGAAGTTGCAAATGTTTTTGTTAATGATACTTTACCATTATTGTTGAACGATAATATTGATGTGGCTGTGTATTATGTTGCAAGTGTTGAACTATTTAATTTATTATCTACAAAAGAACAAGAAGAAATTTTTCCTGAGAAATTACAACAAGAAGCAATGTCTATAACTGGCTTTACACTTCCAACAATGTATCGTTGGATTAAATCTGATTATGGCAGAGAATGTTCTCTTTATCCATTTAAGAAAGGACATTTTCTTGGAAGTGGAAAAGCAGAAAGTGTAATTCAAGAAGCTTGTTTAGATGGAGAAAGTCAATTTAAGGCCATCTTCAATTATACAAAAGGACTTAAGAAAGAAACAAAAGCTTTTGAAAATGTTTACGAAAATGCTACTCATCAATAAATCAATTTTATAATAAAAAATTTTATGTTACGCATAGCAGAAAAAATTAAAAGATTGGGTACAGAAACTGCTTTTGCAGTTTCTGCTGAAGCTGCTGCATTTGCAGCTAAAGGAAATAAAGTATATCCATTTCATATTGGAGACTTAAATTTTTCAACACCATCAACTGTTGTGAATGGAACAATAAAGGCAATTCATGATGGAAAGACAGGTTATTGCCCAACCGCTGGTATACCACAACTTCGTGAAGCAATTGCAGATGACATAAATGCTGCAAGAGGAACTAATTATACAATGGAAAATGTTGCAGTACAACCGGGGGGTAAACCAACCATTGGAAAATTTATTTTGGCTTTATTGAATCCTGGTGATGAAGCACTGTATCCAAATCCAGGTTATCCAATTTATGAATCACAGATAGAATTTAATGGTGCTGTTGCAGTGCCTTATACATTTGTTGAAGGAGAAAAGAATTTTGTTTTTGAAATTAATTCAATCAAAGAAAAGATTACTCCACGAACTAAAATTATTATTCTTAATGATCTTCAAAATCCATCTGGAGCTGAATTTTCAAGAAAAGATTTGGAAGAATTAGCTGCATTGGCAATCGAACATAATTTAATTATTTTAAGCGATGAAGCATATTTTGATATTCGCTATGAAGGGAAAAGTTTATCTATTGCATCTATTCCAGGAATGGAAGAAAGAACTGTAATATTATATTCTTTTTCTAAAAGATTTGCAATGACGGGATGGAGATTGGGTGCAACCATTGGTCCAAAAGAGATTATTGAAGTAATTACAAAATTGAATGTGAATGATGAATCTTGCTCTAATCATTTTATTCAATATGGCGCGATTGAGGGATTGCGTGGAGATCAAACAGAAGTAAAAAATATTTTAACTGTTTTAAAACAAAGAAGAAATGCTGCAGTAGATATTTTGAATTCTATTCAAGGAATTACTTGCTTTAACCCTAATGCAACATTTTATTTGTTTCCTAATGTAACTTCTCTTTTTACGAGAAAAGGATATATTGGCTATGATTCGTTTAGAAAAGATATACTGAATAATACAGGTGTTTCATTTTGTACAAGAATACATTTTGGAAGGCCATTTCCGGGAGAGAAAAATTATTATATCCGAATTGCGTATTCCGGTATCAACTTAAATGAACTAACTGAAGGATTAAATAAATTTAAAGATTACATCCATTCACTCAATGATGAAAAAATACACAAAAGAATATTAACAACATCTTTATTGAATTAATTTTTTGATTGAGTAATTGCTGTTTTGTTACAAAAAAGAGATTACTGAGCAGCCAATTCTTTTAATGCATTAACTAACACATCTAAATCTTCAACAGAGGTAAATACATTAGGTGTAATTCTACATCCATGAACATTGGCTCCATCAATAGCAACAGTATAAATTTTATATTTCTTCAATAATGTTTCTGCTAATTGCGAAGGGTTTATTCCTTTAATACCAACATTTGCAATTCCGCATGAACGCTTTGGGTCAGCAGGTGTATTCAATATCACTTTATCAATATTTCTAACTTTATTTGTCCAGTAGTTTTGTAAAAAACGCAATCGTGCTTCTTTCCTTTCGCCACCAATTTTTGTATAAAAATTTATTGCATCAGCAACGGCAAGATCAGTATGTGCGGGATGAGTGCCTATATGATTCAATCTTGAAATATTATTTT
>CAILAF010000002.1 GCA_903832075.1 uncultured Chitinophagaceae bacterium | reverse complement strand
CTGCCGAAGTTACCAGAGGACGATATTTATACAATGAATTTGGTGATTATGCCGGACATAGAAATAAAGAATCATTAATTAGTTCTAATAAAGCTTTGATAGATGAAAGCGATTACAATAAACTTTCTAATCAAATCATTCAATCATCAATTATTGATGGTTTAAAAAATTTCTCCGATTATTGCTCAACAAAAGATGTTGATTTTTATATAAGCTATCCGGTATTTGCAAAAAATTTGTTTAATAAAAATTATGCAGATAAAATTCAAATTGAATTAAGCAATATTCATTGGTTAAATAAGCCTGAAAAATATTTATATAATTTTAATCAGTTGTATGATTCCCCCAATCATCTGCTTTTTTATATGAGAGATGAAAGGTCATTGAAATTATTAGATGATATCAAGCAAATTATTTTATCAAAGAATACTTCTAAAAAATGATTCTCATTCAATAAGCCTCTCTAACACTATATTCTCAATTAAAAACTTTTCAATACAAAATTTGCAACAACCTTGCTTTAATAATTTGCGGCTGTATAATCATGACCCTTACTTTTGTGCCGCAAAATGAAAAAGATATTCATCATAATAGTTTCAGTATTGTTTACAGGCAATATTTTTTCGCAAGACACATCACAACTTGCTGAAAAAAAATATTCATTGCATTGGCAAGCAACATTTATTCCTCAATATCATTTCAAATTTAATTCACCATATACAGGAACAAATAGTTTGTTACCCGATGAACCCATCAAACCTTCTATTACTACTACTATATTTTTAAATTATAAACCTTTTAAAAATACTTATGTCGTTTTTAACCCTGAAATGACCGGTGGCAAAGGTTTTAGTCAAACACTTGGTTTAGCCGGGTTTCCAAATGGTGAAATATACCGCGTAGGTGATCCAGCTCCTCATCCATATATTGCAAGGTTATATGTAGAACACCGTTTTCCTCTATCAATAAGAAAAGAAAAAGTTGAAGATGATGAAAATCAAATTCAAGAAACAACTAATAAAGATTATCTCTCCGTTCTATTGGGAAAATTTTCATTGGCAGATTTTTTTGATGAATCAGAAATTAGTAATGATCCACGAACACAATTTTTAAATTGGGCTTTAATGGGCAGCGGTGCATGGGATTATCCTGCAAACACTCGTGGTTATACAATGGGATTTGTTACACAATTTATTTATCACGATTATCATTTGCGTGCTGCATTAACTACTGTTCCTATTGAAGCAAACGGGCCTGAATTGCAATTTATTTGGAACAAAGCAATGGGAATGGTTGTAGAATTTGGAAAGAAAAATCTATTGTATAAGAACGATCAAATTCATACTGATTTTTCTATTGGCATAACGCAAAATATAGCACATATGGGTAATTATGCATTGGCAATAAATAATGCATTAGCAACTTTTACAACACCTGATGTTACAAGTACAAGAGCATATGGAAGAACCAAAACAGGTTTTTATATAAATTTTGATAATCATTTTAATAAAGTTCATTATTACATTAATTATAGTTGGAGTGATGGCAAGAATGAATCTTGGGCATTTACAGAAATTGATAGAAGCTTTACAACAGGTTTACGTTTTGATGGTTCTATTTGGAAAAGAAAACAAGATCACTTTGGTATTGCTTATGTAAACAATGGATTATCTGATGAACATAAAAATTATTTATCTACCGGTGGCTATGGATTTTTAATTGGTGATGGAAAACTAAATTATGGACATGAACAAATTTTGGAAACATATTATTCATGGAATGTTTGGAAGAAAATTTTTATCTCGCCCGATTATCAACTTGCTGTTAATCCTGCTTATAATAAAGATCGTGGCCCCGTGCACATTATATCCTTACGCTTACATGTAGAATTATAAAAAATATTTTTTAAAAAGATAAGTATTGCTATTCTGTCGATGGTCTTTTCATACTGTTTAATCCTTTTTCATCAATCAACATTTTATAATTCACTAAACGATATTTTTTATCGTGCAAAAAATCTTGAAATTGTTTTGAAGTGAGTGCATTTAATTCAGCATTACGATGTTTACTCATTTCTTTCGGACCGAACAGATTTAAATCCTCCATCGCAGCTAATTCAGGTGTATCAAGCCCCACATGAAATACGAATAATTTTATACCACCATCGGTAAAAGTTTTTGTTCTTGACATTAAAGTATCCAACTTTTTTTCAGGCGAAGCGAAATAACCAATATCAATACCATCTTCACCATAATATCGAGAAATAGCTAGTTTATATTCTGCTGCAAGCTTCTCCACAATCATTCTTGTTTCCAATGTTTGAACAGCAGCACTCATGTGATAATCGAGATAATTTATTTTTAATCCTGCACGCAATGTTTTTTCAATTTGCGCACGTAATTCAGTTTCAATTTCAATTAATTTTGGATTATTGCCGAAAAGTAAACTTCGCGATGGAAAGAAATTTCCAAATGAATCTACTAAAGTAGGAACTGAACTTGATCCAGAAACGGGACCCCAACGATATTGTTTCCATTCCGAATTTAGTGTAAGATGAATACCAATAGAAACATTAGAATATTTCTTAAGCATTTCTACCGCTTCGCTAAACCAAGGGCATGGAACCATTACTGACATTGAAACAGGCATTCCTGTTTCAAGAACTTTTTTGGCTGCCATATTCACTGAATGGCACATGCCAATATCATCGCAACGAATAAGAATAAAAGTTTTCTCAGCAGATTTATTTTGTTGAGAAAATGATATAGAAAAAAATAATTGGAAGATAAATACAATTGCATATTTCATACAATACTCGTTAAGATTGTAAAATAACAATTGTTTCTTTGAAAGATTACACACTAAATGAGGTTCCGCATCCGCAAGTCTTAGATGCATTAGGATTATTGAAAGTAAAACCTCTGCTGTTCAATCCATCATGCCAATCAATTTGCATTCCGTATAAATACAATCCATGACTTTTATTCATAATAAAAGACAACCCTTCAAAATCATATTCTTCATCATCTTCTTGTGGTGCATCAAATCCTAAAACATAAGTCATACCGCTGCAACCGCCACCCTTTACGCCAATTCTTAATTTGGTAGCTGTATCAAAATTTTCTTCATTCATCAATCTTTTTATTTCTTCAATCGCTGACGCAGTAAAAGAAACCGGAGCTGTTGTTATTGTTTCCATCTTTCAATTTTATTCTACAAAAATAAAACAGATTTTTGCAGTAACATCATTCTATTCTTACGATTCGTGGAAATCCTCAATTTTAGCGCATCAGAGTTATATTTGCAAAAACCATTTAGAATGGACAATTCAACAATATTTTTAAGTATAATCATATTGGTTGCCGGATTTATAGTGTATATTTTTTTCTGGCAACGTAAAACTAATGTTAGTGTAGAAACAAGTATTGATAATAATACCCGACAAATGCGTTTACAAGCTTATGAACGTTTGACTTTGTTGGTTGATAGAATTGCATTACAAAATTTAATTGCAAGATTAGCTCAAAGCGAATTTTCTGCAAGAGAAATGCAAATGTTACTTACTCAAAATATTCGTCAGGAGTTTGATTATAACATTACACAGCAAATTTATGTAAGTGCCGATGCATGGACTGCAGTTAAAAATTTAAAAGATCAAAATATGTTAGTTGTAAATCAATTTGCAAATAGTTTGCCTGCAAATGCAACAGCAATGGATTTAAATAAATTATTGTTAGAATATTTAATGAACGATGCGGAAGGAAGTTTACATGATAAAGTAAGTCAAGTATTAAGTTTTGAAGCCAAGAAATTATTATAGATACTTGTGGCAAGTCGCAAGTTTAAAGTAACCCTTTTAAATGAATTTATGAGTGAAAATAAAAAACATACTGATTCGGGAATTGAAATAAAAACAGTTTATAATTCTCCAGATATACCGGTAACAGGTAACGAACAACCTGGAATTTTTCCTTACACTCGTGGTGTGCAATCTGATATGTATCGCGGCAAACTGTGGACAATGAGACAGTATGCGGGTTTCAGCACTGCTGAAGAAAGTAATAAACGTTATCATTATTTATTATCGCAAGGTGTTAGCGGATTAAGTGTTGCATTTGATTTACCAACGCAAATCGGTTATGATAGTGATCATGCATTGTCGGAAGGTGAAGTTGGTAAAGTTGGTGTCGCAATAGATAGTATTGAAGACATGCAAACTTTATTTGCAGGAATTAAGTTAGAAGATGTTTCTACTTCCATGACCATCAACTCAACAGGATTTATTTTATTGGCTTTTTATGTTGCACTTGCCAAACAACAAGGTGCCGATTTAAAAAAAATAACAGGCACTATTCAAAACGATATTTTAAAAGAATACGCTGCAAGAGGAACATATATTTATCCACCAAAACCTTCTATGCGCATCATCACCGATATTTTTGAATGGTGTGCAAAAGAATTACCAAAGTGGAATACTATTTCTATTTCGGGTTATCATATTCGCGAAGCAGGAAGTACAGCCGTACAGGAAATTGCATTCACTTTAAGTAATGGAAAGGCTTATGTAAAAGCTGCTTTAGAAAAAGGTTTGGACATAAATGTTTTTGGAAAAAGATTATCATTCTTTTTTAATGCACATAATAATTTGTTTGAAGAAGTTGCAAAGTTTCGTGCTGCCAGAAGAATGTGGGCAAAGATGATGAAAGAATTAGGCGCAACAGATGAGAAAGCAATGATGCTTCGCTTTCATACTCAAACTGGCGGTAGCACATTAACTGCGCAGCAACCATTGAATAATATTTCTCGTGTTACTATTCAAACATTGGCGGCAGTATTAGGCGGCACGCAAAGTTTACACACCAATGGTTATGATGAAGCATTAAGTTTACCAACCGAAGAAGCTGCACGTATTGCATTACGTACACAACAAATTACAGCGTATGAAAGTGGTGTGGTTGATACAGTTGATCCTTTGGCTGGAAGTTATTTTATAGAAAGCTTGACGAATGAAGTTGAACAAAAAGCATTAGACTTAATTGCAAAAATTGATGCATTGGGTGGAAGTGTGAATGCCATTGAACAAGGATTTATACAAAATGAAATTGCACGAAGTGCTTATGAATATCAACGCCAAATTGAAAGCAAAGAAAAAATTATTGTTGGTGTAAATAAATTTACAATTGATAAAGAAGAAGCAATTCCTGCATTTAAAATTGATGATAGCATTAGAACTGTGCAAAGTGAAAAATTAAAAATGCTAAAAGCAAAACGAATAACGCTGAATGCTGAACGCTGCTTACAAAACATTTCTGCTTCTGCAAAAGATGGCAGCAACTTAATGCCGCATGTTATTGAGGCCGTAGAAAATTATTGCACACTTGGAGAAATTGCTGATACTTTACGCAAAGTATTTGGTGAGTATAAATAATTTAGTCTTTTAATAAAAAAATGCCATCACTTATTTTTAGGATGACATTTTTGTTCTTGGGAGAGGTCAATTGCTCATTAATCAATTGGGTTTACAAGTACCTTAAATAAGATTAGAAATATATCAGCCATTATTAACATGGCAATAATATTAGTTAACCTATTCTGAATTACTTTGGCTTTTGCACTACTACCCGAACGAGAATAACGTATGGCATTTTGATCAAAATGTAGTAATTCGCCAGCACTCCAAAACTTGTGAAAACGATTATTATAATGAATAATTTTTATAATAATCATTGCAAGAATTGTTATATGCATAGCCTGAAGATGACTAAATATAAAGTCAATAAAATTATCTGTTATATAAACTAACATGGCTTCTTGGATTTAATTATCATACTCAAATTAACAGTACAAAGCTAATGTCATTCGGCATTGAATAATTGCCATAAGAACTACAATAAATTTGTAGTATAATTAATGACAAATAAAGTCTTACCCACCAAACCCTATATCTGCATTAAGCAAACCAGCATCAAAATGTTCTAAAAAAAGAAATTTTTGCGG
>CAILAF010000001.1 GCA_903832075.1 uncultured Chitinophagaceae bacterium | reverse complement strand
TTTGCAATGTAAGTTCATTGCATAGAAAGTAAAATTTGTTAAAACTTAACGTTATAATTTTTTAATGATATAATACAGAAGGAAAATTTAATTACATATTATGTGCAACAAAGGATTTACAAAATCCCATAAATTTTTCTTTCCATATTTTTCCGTTAGGAAATAATTGAATCATATCGCTCTCAGATAACAATCTTATTTCTTCAATATAATTTTGGGCTTCTGCTTTATCCCAATATTTAAGCCTACTCAATTTTGTTTTGGTCAAAATAAAATATTTAAATCTGTCCGGTACAAATTGAAAATATGGCAACAAATAATGTTGCTCTATAAAAAAATATTTATTGGGTGTTTGAACAAAATAATGTTTTCCAACCCGCATTACTTCATTTGCCATTTTAATTTGATTTTCTTTAGTGAACAAATGTTCAATAACAGAGTTTGAAAAAACAATATCAAAACTATTACTCGCATAATTAGACAAATCAGTTGCATCACCAATTACCGAACTAATGTTTGTTGATTGGGTTTCAATTTTAGAAAGATTCAATAAAGTAATTTTTATATCGTTTTTGTTATGTAAACCAATGTTTATCCAAAAATATTCTGTGCCGCCAATATCCAAAATGTTCAAGGGCTTTGGAAAATAGTTGATTAACTGCTTAAAAAAAAACATTCTTTTTTGTCTAAACTTATTACCTAATGAATCCACTTCATTCGATGTTTTGAATATTCCGAAAAAAGATTTTATTATACTCATGATTTATATATAAAAGATAATTTCAAATTTAATATTTATATTAGATTCATTCACTTTTATTACCCGCTGAAGCTACTTGCTTAAAGCAAAAGAAATTGTGGTTTTTTGAAACTATTGAATTTAACTAAATTTAATTTAGCTTTCAACTATTTTCATAATTATATTGCACAGTACATAATTATGTTTCTATTTCCATTATTATATATCGCTGCATTTATTTATGCATTAATACAACTATCCCGTAAAAATGTTATGGGAGTTTTAGTGTTTATCATCTTCGGCTTACCCATATACATGCATGCACTTTCAGTTACCTATGTGTATGGATTTGTAAAACTGATTCCTGCATTGCAATCTTTCAAAGAAATCGTTGTAGTCATTGGATTATACCTTGTATTATTACAAGTAAAAACAAAACCAAGATTTCATTTGATTGATATCTTAATTTTAATCTTCGCTGGATATACATTTTTATATGCAATATTGCCTATCGGTTCTTATAACTTTTTCTCCAGATTACTTGCTTTTAAAAATGTTTCTTTTTTTGTATTGATTTATTTTATCGGAAGATTTTGTAATGCCAACGAAATTAATATTACGCAGTTATTCTCTTATATCTGTATTGTTGCAGTAGTGGCTGCATTGGTTTTATCAGTTGAAGTTATCACCAATCAATATCTGCATCTCAAAACCGGATTCCCAGAATTTATGGAGTTTTATTACAATGCAAGTCCAACCGGAACGCAAGGTTTATCATGGACTTTTGAATCATCTTTAGGCAAAAGGTTCGGTAGTATTTTTACAGATCCCTTAGAATTTTCATCTGCAATTGTTTTAACGCTCTGTGTTTTATTGGCTTTAGCTACAAACAAAAATTTTAAAATTCGTTTTTCATCTTTTAATATTATCACTTTTGCTTCAACATTATTTTGCATTGTGTTTGCTATTTCTCGTGCATCGTTTGCAGGATTTTTTTTATTGATGTATTGTTATGGATGGATTAGTCATAATAAAATCATGATTAAAATTTTTCATTATTTCTTTATTGGTGCATTTGCGGTGTTGATTTTCTTTTTTGCCAAAGGAGATTTATATGATCTAATCATTAATACCATCAGCTTTAAAGAAGATTCAACAGTTGGACATTTACTGCAATGGATAGAAGGTATTAACGCCATTATCAATCACCCGTTGGGCATGGGTTTGGGAGAATCGGGAAGAATATCAATGGGCAGTAATCAAAATACAGGTGGCGAAAATCAATTGATCATCATTGGTGTACAAACCGGAATTATTTCTATCATCATTTATTGCGCTATTTATATTCAATTAATCAGAACAGGATTAAAACATTTACGTTTTGCAAAAGGGAAAAGAAGAAAAGTTATTTTAACTGTTATATTGCTAAAGATTGGATTAATCATTCCTCTATTCACTTCATATATTGATTCATTCAATTACTTAACCTATATTACTTATTTCTTAAGCGGTTTAATGATTAATATGATTATGCAAGATGAAAAAACAACAACATCAAAACTTTTTATTCAGCAATCTATTTCAACATAAAAAATGTTTCAATTTTTATTTTCAACCAATTCGTTGCTTATTTCATCATACACTTCCTTTACTTCAATTAATTCCATACAACCGGGATTGCCGCATCCATAGGGCATTTGCAAATAACAAGGGCTGCATTCCAAGTTTTTACTGATCACAATATTATTTACAAATGGTGCACACCACTTATAAATAGTTGGTCCGAATAAAGTAATTGTTTTAACACCGGTAGCCGATGCCAAATGCATAATACCACTATCATTTCCAATGACTAATTTTGCTTTACTTAATAAAGCTGCCAGTTGACGAATTGATAATTGACCAGCAATAGAAATAATATTTGATGAATTTATTTCCGAAATAATTTCATTGCACAATTCAACTTCAACTTTATCTCCAACCAAAAAAATTTGAACAGAAAATTTTACAGCAACCTGTTTAATCAACTCAACATAATTTTTCTTTGGCCAACGTTTATGCATTCCCCAGGCACCGCAACCTGGATGAATAACAATAAAATCTGTATTGGAATAATTTGAAAGAATTTTATTTTCAACAAAATTCATATCTGCATTTTCAAAATAAACAGAAGGATTATTTTTTATTGAAATACCCATTAATTCAAGCATCTTCCAATTATTCACTACTTTATGTTCACTAAAATTTGTTGCAAATGAATGCGTATATAAGAAAGATAAAAACTTATTTTTTTCGCCAACGCTAAATGTAGCTGCAATTAAAAATGCAAGTATTGGAGCTTTACCCGGATGATCAGAAATAAATAAATCGAAATGCTCTTTCCTTAATTTAAATATCAATTTTACTTTTTCTTTAAAACTACTTTGTAAACTGTTGTATATGATGATTTGATCAACATATGTTTTTCCGCCAAACAATTCGGCTATCAACTCATTTTTTACAATAACCGTTAAATGCAAGCTGGGTTTATGTTCCCGCAAACCAGAGATTAAGGGAGTAGCACAAATCACATCGCCAATTCCATTCGGTAAATACAAACAGACTTTATTAATATTTTTAAAATCAATTGCCTTCTTCATTAAAGCAAATTACTTTTTATTGAATGATATTTTTACCTGAACGATATGCTGAATC